>CAIPUQ010000283.1 GCA_903868295.1 uncultured Roseiflexaceae bacterium | reverse complement strand
GGGCGATAACTCCGATGCCAACTTGGGCATCGGTGCCGGCGCTACCGACACCAATTGGGGCAATGCAACCGGCGAGATGGGCGATACTCTGCCAACCATTGATGTCGGCACGGCGACGACCGTCAGCGCACTGAGCATCGGCAGCGACTTCCGCTGCGCCATCCTCACCTTCAGCACCGGGGTCAAATGCTGGGGCGAGAATAGCAACGGCCAACTGGGCAGTGGCTCGACTACCGAAGACTACGGCGTCTACCCGGCAAGCGATATGGGCGATGCCCTCCCGTTTGTGCGCCTGGGCATCATCGTGCCCAGCACATCTACCCCGACACCATCCAAAACCTTGACCCCGTCGCGCACCAAGAGCCCGACCAAGACACTCACCCCTTCACGCACACCGACGCGCACCACTGCTCCATAATCACACCGGTTCGCGATTGCAATTCTCCCCCGCACGTGTCGTGGCACGTGCGGGGGACCTTTTCTGCAGCAATCACATCGCACGCGCGTCATCGTTGGTAATCCCGCGTCCTACAGCGAGGCTCCGACATCGTATCAGGCCGAACGCTCGACGATGATTCGCCGCATGAAAACGAGACGCAATACCCACAGATTGCGATTGTCTGGGTGGGTTCCCCCATACGAACAAACCCAAAACACCGCATATTTGCGCATGTATCCAACGAATCACCGCCGTTTTGTGAAAAACTGGTGCACGAAAAACGAAAAAACTGAACCATTGCGGTCTTTGTGATGCTGGTTTCGTACCGCGCGGAGCGCGACCATGCAACTGATATGTACGACGAATGCCTTCAGTACCCCGAGGTACATCATGTACCCAAGCACCATCCGTGTGCAGCAGCACATGACGCGTGATCCAAAAAAGGTGCATGCCTGACGTTTCACCGCCCTCCAGATCCATCGTCCGACGTTGCATATTAATTACAATACTTGTACAAATTGTGACTGGTGTGTTCGATGTATTCTTGACGAATACACTGCGTTCAAATTCAATTTTGCTCTTTTTGTTGTGATTTTTTGCAGTGTATCAAAATATAAATAGATTATTCAGGCTGCACTATCTATTTCAAATATTTAGTGTTATTCTTAAATATTGTATTGCTTGTGAATGGATGCCCGCATGTACCATGTACGACGGTTTGTTGTGTTTAGTATCGTAATTGTTGTTCTCTGTGGTGCATGGGTGTGGCGTCCGCAGGCACCGACGGTGACTGCGCAATTGCGCTTGAGTCGTTCGACACAGCTTTCGGCGGGTGGTGACCACACCTGTGCACTCCTGACTACAGGAGTATTGAAGTGCTGGGGCGCAAATGGGTCTGGTCAGTTAGGCTATGGCAATACCAATGACTATGGCGACAGCGCAGCCGAAATGGGCGCAGCGTTGCCGGCAGTCGATGTCAATCAATCGGTCAAAGTGCTCAGTAGTGGCGGGGCGTTCACCTGCACCATTCGTGCCGATGACACGACGGTCTGCTGGGGTGCAAACAGCGCTGGCCAATTAGGCATCGGCAGTACGATCTTCAAGGGTGATACATCTGATGAAATGGGGGCGGCCCTCGTTGCCGTCGATTTTGGGACGAGTTATGCAACCGCTTTGAGTGCGGGTGCCGATCACAGCTGCGCCATCCTGGCAACCGGCGAGGTTAAGTGTTGGGGGAACAACAGCGCTGGCCAACTCGGGGTCACCGGCAATCACGGTTCAGCGAGCGGGCAAATGGGCGCAAACCTGGCAGCAGTTAATCTGGGTACTGGTCGAACAGCCCTTGCAGTTGCAACGGGACGAGAACATAGTTGCGCACTCCTCGACACCCATGCAGTCAAATGTTGGGGCGCGAATACCCACGGGCAACTCGGCTACGGTGACAAAATCTCCCGCACAAGCCCAAATCTCGGCGATACGTTGGTATCCGTTGACCTAGGCACAGGTCGCACCGCAACGGCAATCACCGCAGGAGCATACGAAACCTGTGTGATTTTGGACACGGGCGCATTGGTATGTTGGGGATTCAATGCGAATGGACAGCTCGGGATAAACGCAATCACCAGTATCGGCGATGATCCTGGCGAAATGGGTGACGCATTACAGACCATCTTCCTCGGGGAAGGCCGGAAGGCACTCTCGATGCGCGTCTCTGTGCGCGGTGACCGCGACTACACCTGCGCCGTACTCGATAACGCGTCGCTCAAATGCTGGGGTGCAAACGATATGTCACAACTCGGACAGGGTGACAGCATGAATCGTGGTGATGTCGTCGACAGCATGGAATCGCTAGCGGCGGTCGAACTGGGGGTCGGTCAATTGGTATCGCATGTCAGCGTCGGCGCCGCGCATACCTGTGTGCTTCTGACATCGACCAATGTGAAATGCTTCGGGCATACGAACAATGGCAAACTCGGTGACGGGAGTGGTATCAATTGGGGGAACGGCGGTTTTACTGGCGAAACCATTCCGATTGTTGATCTCGACGGAATTGTCGCGACGCCGACATCGACGTACACAGCGACCGAAACGAACACCGCTACGATCACCAGCACGGTGACCGAAACGGGCACGCCTACGAACACCAGCACCGATACGGCGACGCCTACTGCGACGGTCTATTCCACGGTAACGCGAACCCTCACCCGGAGCAAGACCCCCACCCGCAGCAAAACGAAAACCAAAACCAGAACACCCACCAAGTCCAAGACACCCACCCGTACACCGGTCGGCTATGTATCGCGCGTCCAACTCATCGCTAGTGGGGCAGTGCACACCTGTGCACTGTTGGCGAGTTCCGTGGTCAAGTGCTGGGGACTCAATGATAATGGGCAACTCGGCGCTGGAAATACAGCCACACGAGGGGATGCCGTCGGCGAGATGGCCAATGCGTTACCATCAGTCGATCTGGGCACGGGAGTGATTGCGAAGAAAATATACGCAGGGAGTAGTCACACGTGTGTACTGACAACGACAAACCAGGTGAAGTGTTGGGGTCAGAATGATGCAGGGCAACTCGGCATCGGTGATGCGGACAATCGTGGTGATGCTTTTGGTGAGATGGGCGATGCACTCCCATTTGTCAACCTGGGCAGCGGCATGACCGCAACCGAACTCACAATCGGCAGCCGAATAACCTGCGCGTTGCTTACGACGGGTTCAGTAGTTTGCTGGGGAACGAATGACAACGGGCAATTGGGTATCGGTTCGACCGATACCATCGGGGATAATTCCGGTGAAATGGGCGATGCACTCGTAGCGGTCGACCTCGGGACGGGGCGTACGGCGCTGTCCGTTGTTGCGAGTGCCTACAGTGTCTGCGCCATCTTGGATAACGCAACCATCAAATGCTGGGGTGAAAACAATGCGGGTCAGCTTGGACTGGGTGATACTGCCTCACGCGGCGACAATTCCAGTGAAATGGGCGATTACCTTCTTGCGCTTCCCTTTGCCGCTGATCTAACTCCCGTGGAATTGGCAACGAGTTCATACAATGTGTGTGCTCGATTCGATAATGGGACAATCCGCTGTTGGGGGCGCGGTGATAACGCCGATTTGGGGAATGGTGACAGTAGTATTCAAGGTAATGACACCGGCGAATTAGCTGCCCTGACTGCGATTGACCTCGGCAGCGGACACACGGCGAAGCGCGTTTTTGGATCCGCATACTCAGGGTTTTGCGTCATCCTCGATGATGATGCGCTCAAGTGTTGGGGTTCCAATAGTGATGCAAATCTCGGGATTGGTATCAGTTCTGGCGATACAAAATGGGGTAATGCGGCGGGCGAGATGGGCGACTCCTTACCAACAATCGACCTCGGCACTGGCGTAACCGTTACCACGCTGAGTGCCGGTAGCTTGTTTCGCTGTGCAATCTTGAAATACAGCACCGCCGTTAAGTGTTGGGGATTGAACGACGCGGGTCAACTCGGGCACGAATCCACCTACGCCGCCTGGGGCGAATACCCTGATGCGACCATGGGCGATTATCTTCCTATCTTGCGATTGGGAGCTATTGTTCCAAGCACGGTCACACCGACACCCACCAAAACCAAGACGTACACGCGTACACTCAGCCCATCACGCACCAAGAGCCCGACCAAGACGCTCAGTCCAACCAAAACAGCCACTCGCACGGCAACCGCGTCTGCTACGCCTATTCCATAGAAAAACAGGCAGATTTTTCCGAGCAGAAGAACGAAACCACCCACCACACGCGGTTTGCCGCGTGTGGTTTTCTGTGCAAAAGTAAAGATTGTATGTAGAGAATTTGTAGAGAAGCAAAGAATAATATATAGAAAGATTGTTATCTCGTCTTTTGGAGCAGAAATATGCGTAGACTCTCGCTGGCAGTCTTTTCCGTGTTTATCATCGTGGCCTGCTGCGTTGTCGCACTCCGGCCGCAGTCGTTCGACGCACGTATCGCCGCTGCGCCGCGACTCAGTCGGTCGACGCAGATTTCGCTGGGCAGTGATCACTCCTGCGCAATGCTGACGACGGGCGTCGTCAAATGCTGGGGGGCTAATAACAACGGACAATTGGGGTTGGGTAACACCAATAGTTATGGTGATGCCGTGAGCGAAACCGGCGCAGGCCTCCCTGCCGTCGACCTCGATCAGACGGCCAAATACATCAGTGCGGGGTACGGGCATACCTGTGCAATCCGGAACGACAATTCGACTGTCTGTTGGGGCGAAAATTTTTGGGGCACATTAGGAAACGGTAGCAGATCAAACATCGGCGACAACAGTGGTGAGATGGGGAGTTCCCTGATTGCAGTGGACTTAAGTACGGACTATGCCACTTCGCTCAGTGCTGGCTATCAATTTACATGTGCAATCCTGAATACTAGTCAGGTCAAATGTTGGGGGGTAAACGACGTAGGCCAAACCGGCGCTGATGGCTGGCATGGAATGTCGAGCGACACGATGGGGACGAATCTGCCCGCCGTCAACCTGGGTGCGGGTCGCACCGCCAAGGCTATTTCAGCCGGGCGGCAGCACGCATGCGCAATACTCGACAATGATACCGTCAAATGTTGGGGCGCGAATACCTACGGCCAACTCGGATTGGGGAATACGGCTAGTCTGGTGTATCCGAACATTGGAGAAGCTGCGGTTGTCAATCTCGGCACTGGTCGTACTGCCAAAACCATTGCAGCTGGTTCGTACCACACCTGTGCCATACTCGACAACGGGAGCCTCAAGTGTTGGGGATTCAACGCGTCTGGCCAATTAGGGCAAGACACGACAGCAAACATCGGCGATGGCAGTGGCGAAATGGGTGATTCCTTGCCCGCGATCAACCTCGGCTCGGGTAGAACCGCAGTTGCAGTTGCAGCGTGTAAACGTGGTGATCTCGACTATACCTGTGCCGTCCTCGATAATGGGACCCTCAAATGTTGGGGTTCAAATCAATTGAACAACTTGGGCCAGGGCGGTGGAAATATTGGTGATTCTGCAGGTGAAATGGCAGCACTCGCTGCCGTCAACCTCGGTACAGGGATACAGGTAACTGCGGTGGCGATGGGTGCAGCACACAGCTGTCAGATATTGAGCTCGACGAACATCAAATGTTTCGGCCATGGGCAAAACGGTAAATTGGGCTATGGTGATACAATTAATCGCGGAGGTGATGCGTCCGCGATGGGGGATAACCTCCCCCTCGTCGACCTCGACGGAGTCACCCCTACTGCGACCAACACCCCGGTTGACACAGACACCCCGACCGCGTCCAACACCCCGGTCGACACGAGTACCCCGACGCAGACCCGTACGCCCACCGCGACGCGCACTGCCTCGAAAACATACACCCGCAGCAAGACCCCAACCCGGAGCAAAACGAAAACGAAAACGAAAACACCCACCAGGTCCAAGACACCCACGCGCACGCCGGACGGCTATGTATCGCGTGTCGCTGCAGTAGCCAGCGGGCATAGTCACTCCTGTGCTATCCTGGCCAGCTCGGTGGTCAAGTGTTGGGGGATGAATGATGCCGGCCAACTCGGACTTGGCGACACTTTCAGTCGTGGTGATGCAGGCGGCGAAATGGGGAACTCCCTCCCCGCAGTCAATCTCGGTACCGGAGTTATCGCACGCAAAATCTATGCAGGCTTTGCACATACCTGTGCAATTACCACCACTGGACGCGTGAAGTGTTGGGGTTCAAATGTCTCTGGTGAACTCGGCCTCGGCGACACCAACCATCGCGGTGATGCGAGCAGTGAAATGGGAGAGAATCTCCCTTACGTCGACCTGGGGACGGACAGAACTGCAGTCTCCCTGTCTTTGGGTGAAGTGTTCAGCTGTGCTTTGCTCGATAACGCGACCGTCGTCTGTTGGGGTCAAAACAACCACGGTCAATTGGGCAATGGTTCGACCGACAACATCGGCGATGTTCCAGACGAAATGGGCACTGCATTGGTACCTGTCGACGTCGGCACGGATCGAACCGTTATCAGCATGGCGAATCATCGGTATGGAATCTGCGCATTGTTAGACAACGCATCCATCAAATGCTGGGGCTATAACGTAGTAGGCCAGTTGGGTATTGGCGACACCGTCAACCGTGGCGACGGCGTCGGGTTGATGGGTGACAATCTGCCCGTTGTTCCTTTTTCTGCTGATTTGACCCCCGTTGAACTCGCGGGTGCAGAGGGCTCAACCTGTGCGCGCTTCGATGATGGCACGGTGCGCTGTTGGGGATTCAATGCGTACGGGGCGTTGGGGACGGGTGATGCGCTGCATCGCGGTGATTCCCCCGGTGAAATAGCTGCCCTGGCCGCAATCGATCTGGGCAGTGGACACACAGCCAAACGTATATATGGAGGAAAGGGATTTAGTTTTTGTGCGCTCCTCGACGACGATTCGCTCAAGTGTTGGGGCGACAATTCCGATGCCAATCTGGGCATTGGTATGAGCACAACCGATACCATCTGGGGCAATGCAACCGGTGAGATGGGCGATAATCTGCCCGCAATCGACCTGGGCACAAATGTGACCATCGGTTCTGTCAGTGTCGGCAACAACTTCCGTTGTGCGATTTTGAAGCCGAGTTCCGCCCTCAAATGTTGGGGAGCGAACGCACACGGACAGCTCGGCCTCGGCACTACCGAGGCAAGCTGGGGCGAATACCCAGATGCAACCATGGGCGATTTTTTGCCCTATGTGCGCCTCGGCAGCATCATCCCCAGCACCGTCACCCCGACACCCACCAAAACACTGACTCCGACCCGCACCCTCAGCCCATCACGCACCAAGAGTCCAACCAAGACCCTCAGCCCGACCCGGACAATGACGCAGACGCGTACCCCGACGCCATAGTGCTTCTGTGCTCAACAAGGCTCATCTACACCGCACATGCCTCGGTATGTGCGGTTTTGGTGCGCAAAACACCCGATGCATCTCTGCACCGCTTCTGCCCTTGGTAGAATGATGTTGCATACGAAGAGAAATGGACCTCCATGCCGGCACATCGCACAACGTTAACACGCTACAACCTTGATGACGTCGTCGTCGCATTCGGCGCCCAACAGCGCCCGTTGCGGCGTGTGCTGGTGCGGACCATGGCATGGTGGCCGGCGTACCGGCTGGCACAGACGCTCGTCGAGGCAGACAAACGTGCCGCCACGGTCGGCATCGTATCGGCCTGTGCGCACCTCGTCACCCGCATTGCGGGTGCTACCGAGCCCATTGGGGCAGCGTGCATTCCTCCCACGGGACCACTCATCTGCGTGGCCAATCACCCCGGCCTGGTCGATGCCCCAGCACTCGTGCAGACCATCGGTCGTGCCGATGTGCGCATCATCGCTGCCGAACGCCAGCTGCTGCGGGCAATGCCCGGCTTTGCACCCTACCTCATCGAAGTACCAGATACCGGTCCCGGTAGGGCCCATGCCCTGCGTGCAGCAGTCCGCCACGTGCGCCAGGGTGGCGCACTGCTGACGTTCCCCGCCGGTCGTATCGAAGCGGATCCTGCGGTGTTGGACGACGCCCAGGCGACCCTGCCGCTGTGGTCCGACATGCCCGCAATCCTGCGCCGCGCCGTACCCAACGCCACCGTCGTCGCCATGTTGGTCAGCGGCGTAACATCGGCCCGCGCGCTCCATCACCCATGGGTTCAACGGGTCCCCGTGCGCCGTGACCGCGAATGGCTGGCAGCGACGTTGCAGCTCATCATTCCGTGGTTTCGCGCGCCTGTGGTGCGTGTCCGGGTGGCTGCCGTCGCGCCCCATGACGGTGTCGTGGCGGCGATGTATCAACTCATATGCGACGAACGCCGTGACCGCGGGTTACCCGCGCCGGCACGGAGCGAGGATCTGCCATGACGACTATTGTCTGGATTCATGCCGATTGTCTGCGCCGCGAGTGTGCAGCCTTCCAACAATATCCCACAGCCCCAGCCGTATTCGTCTGGGACGATGTGGTGTTGCGTGGCTATGGGCTGAGTCTCAAACGGATGGTGTTTTTGTACGAATGTCTGCTCGACCTCGATGTGGCCATCTATCGCGGCGATGTCGCAGCCCAGGTACGTGCGTTTGCGGGCCTACACGACGCACACAGCGTTGTGACCATGGCGACCGTAGCCCCACGCTTTGCGACCATCGTGGCAGATCTGCGCACGACGCACACGGTCGAGGTGCTCGCCGACGAACCATTTGTCGACGCGCCGAAAGACCTCGATATCGCACGGTTTTCGCGCTATTGGTCCCGTGTCCGTGGCGATGTCCTACGCAAACCGACCCAACGCGGGTTATTCGACGAGGTGTGAGGGGGGATTTGTCCGTTCGCTGCTCGGCGCAAACAGCGTCGGCACATTGCGGGGGATCATTTTGCGCATCAGATGCCATTGACTGTTGCCCAGCACCAACCATCCGAACAGCGATTGGCGTTTGCCCACAATCAAATACCCGCTCCGTTGGTACAACGCAATGGCTGCTGGGTTACTGGCACTGACAAATAAACACACCGAACCAATCGCGAGCCGTTGCGCCTCGCCGACCGCGTGGTGCAACAACGCACTGGCGATGCCCAGGCGACGGTGGGTATGCCGCACGGCAACGTCCGAGATGTACATTTCGTTGGCGCCGATGTGATAATCCACCAACGAAAGAATCGTCAGCGCATAGAACGCCCGCCAAATCCCCAACGCCCGCATGAACAGCCACTCGACCGGGATCAGGGGCAACGCCCGACTCGTGATGCGCGCGCGCAACGCAATCGTTGCAACCACCGCTCCATCCACCTCGGCGACCCATATCCCCGATAAGCCGGCACTCCCCTGGCGCCGCCAGATGTCTTGCATCAACGCCACACCCGCCGCATAACGCCGTTCACCAAATGCCGCCAAGAACTTATCGTGGAAGGCATCACTGTGCACATCGACCAGTGCGG
>CAIPUQ010000282.1 GCA_903868295.1 uncultured Roseiflexaceae bacterium | reverse complement strand
TCGTCTGTGCATACTCGCACCGCACGGAGGTACCATGGGACATCAGCATCACTCCACAGATATTCAACAGTATCTCGACCGCTCATTCACCAATCCACGGGCCCGCGCTGCCTACGAGCAGTTTTTTGTCGATAGTTTGCTGTACAGTCACCAGGTGGCCCCGCAGCGCTGGGTCATAACGCACAATCGTGACCACCTCAACATCAACGTCGGGCTCATGCACACGTTGATGCTCCGCAATGCATGGCTCGAAGTAATGGTCGACTATTCGTCCATGCCGGAGCTCGCGCCCAACATCGATGTGGGTTTTGCTGCGTCAGAACCAGACCCATTGGTAGGGATCTATCCCTCGGTGCCTGGGTCCACCTATACGTACTTCGACCCTGATTTGTTTGACCAGTACGCCTCGGTCGTGTGGGATGCACACCGGCGCATCATCGCCAAAGCAGCAGTGACACGCATGAATCCGGGAGTCTGTGCCAAACACACCCCTGCGGCGTTGACGTACTTCGCGCAGCACCAACAGGCGTATCTGGAGTCACGCTCTCTCATGAGTGGTTTGCCGCAGTCACACTACACACACAAACAAACACCCCCCACGCGCTGAGCACATGGAGGATGTCGGGTGGAGTGATACCGCGTCGGTTAGAGTGAAACGCCCAGCAGCCCAGCGATGACACCCACTTCACCCATGTGATTCTGGGGGTGGACCTGGGTGTAGTCGAGCACGAAGCGGCCGACGTTCAATGCACCCCAATACGAAATGACCCCTTCGGTGATTGCGGGGATGCAGACTGCTTCGCCGGCGATGACTGCCCGCATGTGGGCGGCGTCCCATTGATGGTGCAATCGACCGAGGTCGAGCCCGGCGAGTGTCTGCGCACTTTGGGCTGCCACCGCTTGCTGGTAGCCACGCAACGCGACCAAATCGATGGTATCGGAGAGTACTTCGACATCAGCATACGGCATCGCTGTCCCCATGTGCCCATAGGCAATGCCCATTTTGGACTGCCAGCTGCCGGCGGTGTGCACCTGCGGTACATTGGCAACAAAGCGGCTCAGGGTAATGTCTTCGATACGGAGCAGATGCCAGATGTTCCACGCAATCGAATTAACACCCACCGAAGGACGACTGCGTAGGGCACTATCGGGCAATCCAAAGAGCTTTGGGAGTGTCTCGCCATGCAACATCTGATGGCGGACCTTGATGAACTCGATCACGGCTATACCCTTTCGGCTAAACGATGGGTGTAGTGTACCGTACTGGTCACATAGCTGCATCGTCTGCTTGTGGATTGTCCGAACCTACGATGCTTCGCCGTTGCCGCGCCTGCAATCTGTAGATGCGTTGCAGGATGTTGTATTCCACGTGTCAATCCGTCCAATGCACCAAGATACATTGTTGGGTTGAGGATGAATCGCCGCGCGGACCTCCCAAACTCCAACGACGATTACGGGAGTACCTCGTGTAACAGTGCTTCGAGGCTCATGAGATTAATCGGACGCACCACAAAGCTCCGTGCTCCTTGTCGCAGCGCCGTGGCGCCATCTGCATCTTTGCCTTGAGACACCAACATAATGATAGGAATATGCGCATATCGTGTGTCAGTCGTGAGCGTACGTACGACGGTAAACGGCGACGTACCGGACATTTCGCTATCCATCAGAATTGCGCCCGGCAGTGATTCGGCGAGAAGGCGTAATCCTTCGGCAGACGAGTCCGCGGTGCGCACGCGGAAGCCACGTTTGTTGAGTTCTTCTGAAAGCATCTGCCGGTCGAGTACCGAATTGTCCACGATAAGGATCTCTGCACCCACCAGGACACCGTCGATGTTCACTCGGTTACGCTCTGTAGCGTCGCTCAGCACCTTGCGCGCTGATGGCGTCATATTGGCGTCTGCAGCGGTGCCCTGGGTGGCGTTCGACAATCCACAACCAGCGAGAACGACCGCAAGCAGGAACGTGAGTGTGGTTCGCCGCATCTGACACCTTCTGTGTGCACACGATGGAGAGTATTTAGTATAATTTACTTTACACGCAATAACGTTGTCAATATCCAACGATTTTCCGATGCAGCTGTCAGCCGGGCTGACGC
>CAIPUQ010000281.1 GCA_903868295.1 uncultured Roseiflexaceae bacterium | reverse complement strand
TTCGGTCGATTTGCGCTGTTGATGGGCATGGATGTGAGTAGCGTAGGTGAGTGCGGTATCGAATAGTGGTGACAAGTACATGGAACATCCTTTCGTCGTGTACAACGAGTGTAGTCCACTGTGGTGTGTGACGCAATACGAACTGCGGAACTCAGCGAAGCAGTGCCTTGGCGGCTGCTTTGCCGCTGTTGTATGCGCCGTGCACGGTTGATGCATCGCGCTCGGTGTATGCTTCACCGGCAAAAACCAAGCGCGCATTGACGGGAGTCCCCAACGTACGGCGTGCCTGGATCGAACCGCCGACAGGGATGTACGAGTACGCCCCGAGGCTGTGGGGGTCGAGTCCCCAGCGCGTCGCGATGATAGCGCTCGGCGTTTTGGTGACACCGAATGCCTTATTGACCAGTGCTGCCATCTGGGCCTGGAGCTGCGCATCGCTTTTGGTCTCGAGGGCCCGGGCACGACTCCCAGCGTTGAACGCTACCAGTGCAGGGATGCCGACGGGTTTGTTGAGAGGGATGAATTGATAAAACTCGTGGGGGTCACTGCCAGCGATGGTGAAGGTGTCGGTCGCAGTGCCCCAAAACGCCGTGTCGTAGCGCAGCACACACTTGTTGAGCACGCCCATCGCGAGCTGTTTGATAGCGTTGGTGTAGGCAGCGGGCAACGCTGGGCTAAAGGTGATGCGGTTGGCTTTGAGGATGCCGAGGGGGACCGTCACGACGACTGCACCTGCACGCCATGTTTTGGTGCCAGCAGTAACCGTCACGCCAGTGCTGTCGGTGGCGATCCGCGTGACATTGATGTTGTACTCAATGGTCAGCGTTTTCGCCAAAAACTGCGGAATCCCCACATAGCCATTATTGACAAACAGGTTACCGCCGCGGTAGGCATCGATACCCTCGTCGTAGTTGTTGAGCGACAGGAGCTCTGCTTCGACCGCATCGTCGTCGTCGATAAGTTGGGCCAGCATACTTTCGATACGCCGCTTTTGGGCGGTGGTGAGGCGTTTGTAGGCTGGAACGGCGTTGATGGCAGCCCGTAGGGATTTGTCTGCTCCACCGGCAGTATCGAGAGCGCTCGCGATAATCGCGTCAGCCTGGGTGTAGAGATTGTCTACGGCGGTGCCGCTGAGTTGCTCGGGTGTTTGGGTGTCGATGTAGCGTTCGGTGCCGTTTTCGGGATCTGCGGCGGTCGTGACACCCGCGCTTTTGGCGAGGGCCACGAGGGGATTGCCGGTGGCGGTTTCGATCCACTGTGCACCGAGCTCGATGGGCTTGCCCCAGCTACGATGGGTGCGAATGCGGCCGCCGACGCTGTCGCGCGCTTCGAGGATACGCACCGATTTGCCCCCTGCCACAAGGTCGCGGGCGGCAGCCAGCCCGGCCATACCGGCACCGATAACCAGCACGTCGACTGCTGCGCTGGCACCTTTGATGCGGACCGCCGGCGCGGTCGACGCTGCTGCGGTGCAGCCTGCGAGGAGTATGCTGGCGGTCGATAGACGCAGAAAACTACGGCGGGTGAGGGGAGGTATGCGCATCTGGTGCCTCTGTCAGAACGACATAATTGGTTCATACCATCATACCGTGTGCACGTACCATTGCCGAAGCGGGCTGTGTCAGCGGAGGAGCGATGTGTGCGGTATCTGCAACACGTCAAGGAGAAAAGAAATCCCCTCGCTGTCAACGACAGCGAGGGGGAAATGGTGGGCGATAGTGGGCTCGAACCACCGACCTCATCCGTGTGAAGGATGCGCTCTAACCAACTGAGCTAAACGCCCCAATGAGTAGATAGTAGCATAGCGCTTGGTGAATTGCAAACCATTTGACGGGTGGGGATTTTCGTCGTACACTTCACGCATCAGTAGACGAGGGCGTTCATGCACCGCATGCAGACGACAACCTATTATGGCTATTACTTTACCGGCTCACAATTGAGTCCGGCTGTTTCGCCATGAACTGACACGAACGAACGTGTATATGACCGGCGAGAGGCACAACCTCCCGCCGGTTTTGTTGTACAGAGGAGCAATCAATGACGATAGCCTGTCGTGGAGTCCGTGGGGCGATTACCTGTGCGAGCAATAGCCGTGAAGCCATCATCGAGGCGACGACGACCATGCTCCTAGCGGTGATCAAAGCCAATGGGATTGTCCCCGCGGACGTTGCCAGCATTTGGTTTACGACGACGACCGACCTCTACGCCGAGTTCCCGGCGGTTGCAGCGCGCAAAATTGGATTCACCGATACCGCGTTGATGAACGCGCACGAGATGACGGTGCCGGGCTCGTTGCCCATGTGCATACGTTTGATTATGCATTGGAACACCGCCAAGCCGCAGTCCGACATCACGCATATCTACCTCGGCGGTGCTACGGTGCTCCGTCCGGATTTGGCCAAATAGTCGATACGCGCGTGCGCCGGGTGCGCCGCAGCAAAGGAGATACTCATGGTTGTTATCATGCAAAACGGAGCCACACAAGCAGACATCGATGCCGTCATGGCCCGTGTCGAGGGGTTCAAACTGCGCGGCAGTATCACTGTAGGCGAATCACAAAACATCATCGGCATCGTCGGTACGCCCATACCGCAGCAGCTCCAAGAAATGCTCGAAAGCATGTCGGGCGTGCGTGAAGTGATCCGTATCTCGCGCCCGTACAAGCTAGCCACGCGTGAGTTCCACCCGCGCGACACGATTGTCGACGTGAGTGGCGTTTTGGTGGGCGGTGGTTCGGCCGTGGTGATGGCCGGCCCCTGTGCCGTCGAATCCGAGACGCAGATTATGACGGTGGCACATGCCATCAAAAAAGCCGGCGCACACATGTTGCGCGGTGGGGCATTCAAACCACGGTCGTCGCCGTATAGCTTCCGCGGCATGGGTGAAGAAGCCCTCAAACTGATGGCCAAAGCCCGTACCGAGACTGGTCTGCCCATCGTCACCGAAGTCATGACGCCGACCGACGTCGCGCTCGTGGCCGAGTATGCCGACTTGCTCCAAATCGGCGCCCGTAACATGCAGAATTACCAGTTGCTCGAAGAAGTCGGTCGCTCCCACCGACCGGTGTTGCTCAAGCGTGGGCTGTCGGCCACATTCGAAGAGTGGATGTTGTCGGCCGAGTACATCATGAACCAGGGCAATCACAACATCATTTTGTGCGAGCGCGGCATCCGTACCTTCGAGACCGCCACACGCAATACGCTCGACCTCAATGCGGTTGCCTTGGCCAAAAAGCGCACCCACCTGCCGATTATCGTCGACCCGTCGCACGGCACCGGCAAGTGGTACCTGGTTGCGCCGTTGGCGCTGGCAGGCCTGGCCGCAGGTGCCGATGGCTTGATGATCGAAGTCCACCCCGATCCCGACAAAGCCACCTCGGACGGCCCACAATCCCTCACCCTCGAAAACTTCGCAACCCTGATGCCACGCATTAATGCGCTGGCTGGGGTATTGCATTCGGTGTAGGTTTGGATGATTTGGGGCGGGGCTTATTGCAATAAGCCCCGCTCTCTTTCTCTATAATAAAGACGGTATCGAAAGGAACAGCTCATGGCTATTACCCTCGCAGAAGTGGAGATCCTACGGCAACGCTTCGACGGCGTCCGTGGGCGGCTTTGACCTCGCACACAAACAGACCCTCCTCGACGGCCTCGAACAACAGGCTGCTGATCCCGACATTTGGAACAACCCCACCAACGCCCAACAGGTGATGCAGCGCATGACGCGCATCAAAGCCGAGCTCAACCGCTGGGCAGCAGTCGATGTGCGCCTTACGACAACCGCAGAGTTCGCCGAACTGGGCGATGACTCGCTCGCCGATGACGTCGCGCGTGAATACGCCGCATTGCTGAGCGAAATCGACGCCCTCGAAATTGAAGTCCTCCTCAGCGGGCCCTACGACGACCGCGACGCCTTCCTCTCGATCAAAGCCGGCATGGGCGGTACCGACGCCGCCGACTGGGCCGAGATGCTGTTGCGTACCTACACCCGCTGGGCCGAAAAAAAGAACTTTACCTGCCACCTCGTCGACCAGACCATGGGCGAAGAAGCCGGCATCAAAAGCGCCACCCTCGAAATCCGCGGTGATTACGCCTATGGCCTCTGCAAAGCCGAAGCCGGGGTGCACCG
>CAIPUQ010000280.1 GCA_903868295.1 uncultured Roseiflexaceae bacterium | reverse complement strand
GGAGAGACCACTGATTCGATCGCCCAAGAGTATGATCGAGCCACTGACGTCGCGACGATTGGACCTGCCGGCGAAAACCTCGTCCGCTATGCAAGCATTGTCAGCAGTCGGACGCATCAAGCCCAACGCCACGGTGTCGGTGCAGTTATGGGCTCGAAGCATCTCAAAGCGATTATTCTCATCGGCGGCACACTGCCTCCGGTAGCCAATCCCGACAAAATGGCAGCAGTAAATGCCCGCTTCGCGGCGGACATGAAGAAAAACACCCTTTCCATGTGGCAGAAGGATTTGCCTGGCTTTGCAGTGTGGGTACACACGCATGGCCTCGATGCTGCCCTCAACACCGAGAATTACCGCACTGCATCGTTTGAGTACCTTGACAATTACAAGGCCTCGACCTGGATGCCGTACTTTCAGTCCACTGCAAAATGCCCCGGATGCCCCAACGACTGTATCAAGGTCTATCACAATCACGATGCCGACCTCGATATGCGAGCGGGTGGGATGCACCAAGAAATCAGCGGCACCATGGGGCCGAACATCGGTACCCAACACCCGCGCGCCGTCATGCGCTATAACAATCTGTGTAATCAGTACGGCTTGGACCCCGTTTCGTTAGGATTCACGCTTTCATTTGCCATGGAAGCAAACGAACGCGGCCTCATTCCCAAGCACTTCTTAGAAGGTGCGAGCCTCCGCTTCGGCAATACCGAAACCACGTTGCAAATGGTTGAGCAGATCATCAAGCGCACCGGCTTTGGTGACACGTTGGCCGAAGGTTCCTTCCGTGCAGCAGCCAAAATCGGCAACGGCACCGAGCGCTACGCGATGCATGTCAAAGGGGTAGAGCTCGTTCCCTTTGAACCACGCAGTCAGAGCAATTTGGCGCTTGGGTATGCGACTGCTCCGATCGGGCCACGGTACGACATCTGTGAACACGATTGGGATTTCGACACGCGTGTAGGCTGGGATCACTCCCTCGATTATGCCCGCACCCTCGGTATTGTCGAACGCATCCCGATGGAGTACCTCGGCCCCAAGAAAGTCCGCAACTACAAGGCCTTGCATACCCTGTGGTCCGCCGCAGATGCACTCGCGTTTTGCATCTTTGCCATTGCGCCGACCCGCGCGTTGAGCCTGCAAATGATGACCGACATGCTCGCGGCCGTTACCGGGTGGGAGACATCATCACACGAGCTCCTCCGCTTCGGTGAACGACGTACCCACCTTATGCAACTCTATAATCGGCGTGAAGGTATCGATGCTGCCACAGACACACTTCCTGCGCGATTCTTCGAAGAACCAATCGACACCGGCGACAAAGCCGGCGTGCTGCTCGACAAAGTAGCTTTTGATGCCGAAATTGCACTCTACTACGAAATGATGGGCTGGGACGAAGCGGGTATTCCGCGTATCGCAACCCTCTACGAACATCACCTCGAATGGGCAATTGACCAGTTGCCCATCGCTGCGCCGAAGTCACCCATGCGTATACAACCAACGGCAGTCAACACTGCGCTCTCGATGGAAGATACGACGGCGACCGTCGAACCTCCCGTTGCAGGCATCGAACCAGCTGCACATGTTGCACGTACCGCGATTGTCGAACCAGCCGCAATCATCGAACCTGCCGCAGTCGTCGAACCAGCTGCAATCATCGAACCAGCTGCAATCATCGAACCAGCTGCAATCATCGAACCAGCCGCAGTCGTTGAACCTGTCGCATCCGTCGAACCTGCCGCAGTCATCGAACCAGCCGCATCTGTCGAACCTGCCGCATCTGTCGAACCTGCCGCATCTGTCGAACCTCACGTACCGCAGCCACGCAGGCCGCGTGGGAACGCCACCCCAATAACCTCTGCACTGCTCGAATCACTGTTGACGACACCGCAGCAAGATGAGAGTGGCACAATAGATGCGCCGAATGTGGATGATTTCGTCGTGGCTACACCATCGGACCGAGGCGAAGAAGCACCGACCGGGCAACTCAGCCCGGAACTCCATGATGAACAAATGTCGGCAATTCAAGCAAAAATGCATAGTGAACCTCCTCGACCTGCATCAAGTGAAGATGCGTCGGACGACGAAATCGCTGCAGCATCATTGTCGGATGACAATCACCTTATCCCTCAGCCACAGACACGATTGCCCGCACCAGCGGTAAAACCATACGTGCCAAAACCTACGCCCGAAGGTTCCATCCTTCAGCCACAACCAAAGCCCGAGGACTTCATTTTTCCTCCACCACCAACGCCTCCACCAGCGCCTCAGGAAGTGCCCAAACCAGCGACACGCACCTCCATTGCAAAACGCCTCAGCATACAGGAATTACTCAGCGCTGAGATGCCGCAACCCACGCCTCCGCAGACACCCGAAGAGAAGTAGGGCTGATACAATAAGGAATATTCACCCCTACCGAGTAACTGTATGACAACAATCCGAGCTGTCCGGAGTATCGACCGCGTGTACCAACTCGCTCCTGGCGAAGGTGCCGACGCTGTCCACACACAACCTGACTACGCATATGCGGTCTGCCTCATCGAAACCGACACACCCCTGCGTGGTGTCGGTTTTGCGTTTACACTCGGCGGTGGGAACAAGCTCGTCTGCGCCGCTATCGACGCACTCGCTGACATTCTCATCGGCAAAGAAATCGAGGAACTGATGGCTTCGTACGGGGCAATCTCGTACGCCATTGCGAACCATCACCAGTATCGCTGGCTCGGCCCACACAAAGGTGTCGTCCACCTCGCACTCGCTGCAATAACCAATGCATGCTTTGACCTGTGGGCAAAACACCGCGGTATACCGTTATGGAAACTGCTGCTCGACCTTTCGCCTACGGCACTGATTGCAACACTCGACATGAGCCATTTGCATGATGTATTGAGCCCTACCGATGCATTGAAAATCCTCACCACTGCACACTCAAGTCGCGCCGAACGAGTCGACGTGCTGGACCGAGGGTACCCTGGCTATGACACGTCTGTCGGTTGGTTCCACTACAACGAGGCACAGGTCCGCGAAAACGCAAAGCGCTCACGAGAGGCCGGCTTCGGTGCAGTCAAACTCAAGGTGGGGGCGCGCGACCCGCTGTACGATTTGCGCCGTGCTGCTGCGGTCCGCGAAGAACTTGGACCATCGGCAACGCTGATGCTCGATGCCAATCAACAATGGACCCTAGAGCAAGCATTGTCGATGTGCGCCCAATTTTCCGACATTAACCCCTTTTGGATCGAAGAGCCGACACATCCAGACGACATCGTTGCCCACCAACGCATAGCCCGCGAGATATCGCCGCTGCGTATCGCAGCTGGTGAACACCTTCCGAATGCAATCGTGTTCAAAAATTACCTGCAAATGCACGCGTGTCATTATGTCCAAGCAGATTGTGTACGGGTAGGCGGCGTCAGCGAGTTTTTGACCATTAGCCTGCTCGCGCGGCACTTCGGCCTCCCCATTGCACCGCATGTCGGTGATATGGGTCAAGTACACCAACATTTGGTCCTGTTTAATCACATCGGGATGGGTCATGACCGGCTCTTTCTCGAGTACATCCCCCATCTCAGACACTATTTTGTCCACCCTGCCACGGTAACGGGTGGAGTCTATCGCACCCCCCAAGAAGCCGGGAGTAGCAGTGATTTGATTGGTATCTAACGAGATTTAACGAAAATCTTGCACCATTGCGGGCTGGACCGTATTACTATACGGAAAAGCCGTGTTTACAGGAGGTTGTTGTGTCTCAAGACAATGCTGTTCCGTTCCGTGCCGAGATGCGTCAATTGCTCCATATTTTGACGCATTCGTTGTACTCTGACCGCGAAATTTTCTTGCGTGAATTACTATCCAATGCCGCCGATGCCATCAACCGCGTACGCTTTGTCCAACTCACCGACACCGACGTGCGCAACGCTGATCTCGAGCCTGCAATTTCGATCCATATTGACGCCGATGCAAACACGATTACCATCAGCGACACCGGTTCGGGGATGACCCGCGACGAACTGGCCGAGAATCTCGGTACTATTGCCAAGTCCGGTACAAAAGCAATGCTCGAATCGCTCGATGCCGGCCAACGCGGCGATCTCGTCGGTCAGTTTGGCGTAGGATTCTACTCTGCATTCGTCGTTGCAGACCGTGTGACGGTCGTTTCACAATCGTACCTCCCTGATGCAGACGCTGCCGAATGGGAATGCGATGGGAACGACACATTTGTCATTCGTGCTGCGACTCGTGCCGAACGCGGTACAACCATCACGCTCCATCTGAAAGAAGACGCCAAAGAATTCGCTAGTGAATGGAAACTCAAGCAGATTATCCAAAAGCACTCCCGCTACATCCCCGTTCCGATCATGATTGGCGAAGATATCGTCAATGACACCCAAGCGCTCTGGCGTGTCGCACCGCGCACCGTCGAAGCAAGCCAATACACCGATTTTTATCAGCAGTTGACGTACGAGATGGATGAGCCACTGGCCACCGTTCACCTGTCAACAGACGCACCAATCGACCTGCACGCGCTCCTCTTCATACCTGCCAAACGCGAACGCGGGATGATCGAACGGCGCATCGAAGGGAACATCGCACTCTACAGCCGCCGCGTCCTGATCCAGGCCGAGACCAAAGAAGCACTCCCGAGCTGGCTACGCTTCATGGAGGGGGTCGTCGATAGCGAAGATTTGCCGCTCAATGTATCACGCGAGATGGTCCAGGGTTCTGCGACCATGGCCCGCATCAAAAAGACCCTCACCAGTCGAGTCATCAAAGAAATCAATGACATGGCAGCCACAGACCCCGAGAAGTTTGCGGCATTCTGGAACGAATTCGGTATCTTCTTCAAAGAGGGCATTGCGGTAGATCCGTCTGCCAAAGACGAAATTTTGCCACTGTTGCGCTTCCACACAAGCACTGATGACGCGTTGAGCACACTCGATGCCTACATCACCCGTATGAAACCCGATCAGACCGAAATCTACTACGTGCATGCGAACGACCTCGCCAGCGCAAAACAGAGCCCACATCTCGATGCGGTGCATGCACGTGGCATCGAAGCGTTGCTCCTGACCGATATGGTCGACCCGTTCATGATGCAACACGTCCGGGAGGTCCAAGGCAAAAAACTGCGGAACCTCGACGATCCAGATGTCGTGCTTCCCGGCGAAGACGCCGCCCAGACCAGCACCATGGATGACGCCCAATTACTGGCGGTTGTCGAAGGCTTCAAGCAGGTCCTCGGCAGCCGTATCGACGGCGTCCAAGCATCACAAGTCCTGCGCAACCATCCGCTCCGGCTGGTCGCCACGGCCAACAGCGACATGGAACGCATGCGACGCATGATTGAACGAGACACAAGCGCCCCTACCCGCAAAGTCGAGTTCAACCAGGCTCACCCCATCATCACCGGCGTCGCAAGCCGGTTGGCGCATAATCCCAACGATGCAATCGCAGCAGCAGTCATTGAACAGCTGTATGCCAGTGCACAGTTGCTGGATGGTAGTGCGCTCGACCCCGCCGCTATGGTCAAACGGCTCGAGACACTCATGCAAGCTGCGGTCTCGGCTCCCCTCGAGTAACCATCACACACAAAACCCCCGCAGAGCGATGCTCTGCGGGGGATTTCGTCTTATTACCTACCCGAATTGTCCACTGATGTAATCTTCGGTACGCTTGTCTGACGGCTTCGTAAACAACTCGTCAGTCGGTCCTGATTCGATCAGTTCACCGTACCGCTTTTCGCGATTCATCAGCATGAACGCAGTAATGTCTGAAACGCGCGCAGCTTGCTGCATGTTGTGCGTCACTATGATGATGGTGAATTGCTCGCGGAGATCGTAGATCAAATCTTCGATTTTGAGCGATGCAATTGGATCGAGCGCCGAGCACGGTTCGTCCATCAAGATGACTTCGGGGTTGGTGGCAATGGCACGTGCGATGCACAGACGCTGTTGTTGGCCACCCGACAATGCGGTGCCAAAAGAACTATGCAAGCGGTCTTTGACCTCATCCCATAGTGCTGCCCGGCGCAACGATTGTTCGACGCGCTCGGCGAGTGTCGTGCGATTCCGAATACCTAAAACACGCAATCCATAGGCGACATTTTCGAAGATGCTCAGTTGGAACGGATTTGGGCGTTGAAACACCATCCCGACACGACGTCGGAGCAACACCGAATCGACCGATGGGTCGTAGACGTTGATTCCGTCCAGTCGAAGTTCGCCCTCTGCGCGTGCACCTTCGGTCGCGTCATGCATCCGATTTATGGACCGCAATAATGTTGATTTCCCACATCCAGACGGTCCAATGATGGCCGTCACGCGATGTGCAGGCATCGACATCGATACATTTCTGATTGCCTGAAACGAGCCGTAATGAAATCCAAAGTTGCGGAGTTCTATTTTGTTTGCGTCTACAGTCGCCAGCTGGCCGGTTTTGACACGCTGACCAACGAGTTCGCCGAATCCGATTCCACGGGTAAGTGTCATGGCACGTTCCATTATATTTTCCTTATCCGACGCGGCCACTAATGTACGATTCGGTGCGTGGGTCATTGGGCTGAGTAAAAACCTGCGTAGTGTCACCCTTTTCGACGAGTTCACCAATCGATTGGCCTGCCCCGACATCCACCATGAAGACGGCAGTCTCGTCCGAAATACGTGCTGCCTGTTGCATGCTGTGGGTAACAATCACTATGGTCAGGCGTGACTTGAGGGTCATCAACAACTCTTCGATGCTCGCAGTGGCGATGGGGTCGAGTGCAGACGCAGGTTCATCGAGCAACAGGACTTCCGGCTCGATGGCGAGTGCGCGTGCAATCGACAGACGTTGCTGCTGGCCGCCTGAAAGGGCAGTACCGGGCTTGTCCAGAACGTCCTTGACTTCATCCCACAACACCGCAGATCGCAATGCGCGTTCGACGGCAGCGTCGAGTTCAGCCCGATTCGACAAACCTTGGAGCCTCAACCCAACAGCAACGTTTTCGTACACGTTCCGTGTGCGCAACGCAACGGGCTGTTGAAAGACCATACCGACTTTGATGCGGATCATCGTCGGATCGATATCTGGAGCATAGATGTTTTGCGCCCCAAGCATCACTGTACCCGTCGCATACGCACCAGGGATGGTCTCGTGCATGCGGTTGAGGCAACGCAACACCGTCGATTTGCCGCACCCTGACGGTCCGATAATCGCCGTTATCTGGTTGCTCGCCAACGTCATGTTGACGGGCTTCACCGCTTGTCGGGCACCATAGAAGGGGGTGAGTTCTTGCAAGACGACTGCACTCATCGTGAATTCCCTCCTGATTTCCGAGTAGCGACGCGAACCAGGATATTCATCAACAGAACGAGCATCATGAGCACAAACGCAGCTCCCCATGCTTGGGTGTTTTCGCCGGGATACGGTGATTCGGTATACCGGTACGTCAGCAAGGGCAACGCGGCCATCGGCTTAAAAATGTCGGTACTGATAATGTTGCTACCTAGCACGGTCAAAATGAGTGGTGCTGTTTCACCGGCTCCACGTGCAAAGGCGAGCATGACACCCGTGACGATCCCTGGCAACGCCGCAGGCAGGACAACCGTGAACGTTGAATACCACGTCGGGGCACCCAAGCCACGGGCCGCTTCACGCATGGTTTCGGGCACCAGCTTGAGCATTTCTTCGGTGGTACGAGTCACAATAGGGATCATCAGGATAGCCAGTGCCATACTGCCTGCCACAGCAGAGAACTGCTGTGTCTGCAGAACGACCAACACGTAAATGGTTACACCAGCGACAATCGAGGGAGATCCACTGAGTACGTCGCAGCAGAATCGCACAATCGTGGCGAATCGTTCGTTGCGGAACTCACTCAAGTAAATTCCCGCAAAAATGCCTATCGGTAACGCAAACAGCAAACCGATACCGGCAATCGTCAGCGTCC
This sequence comes from uncultured Roseiflexaceae bacterium, assembly GCA_903868295.1. Taxonomy (GTDB): domain Bacteria; phylum Chloroflexota; class Chloroflexia; order Chloroflexales; family Roseiflexaceae; genus UBA965. The sequence continues at coordinate 2,648 of CAIPUQ010000280.1, read as the reverse complement.
CTAAAATGCCATGTAACACGCCACCGCGTGGAGAAGCGTTGTAGACGTTCGTTACATCTTCAGTCGAACCCGTCGTACCAGCTTCTGGTTCGACCGTTAAGTTGGCAAACGGATCATTTGGGTCATATGCGACTGCTGGTGCATCAGCAGTCGCCTCGGGTGCGTTGCTCGGTGGCTGATAGACATCGGTGAAAAATGACCAACTCATTGCGCCCGAACCGATGGTCAGCACATATCCGATAATCGCAATCAATGGGATGACCGCACAACCAGTAGCCAATGCAGACAACCCGCGCATCAGCTGATCTACCAGTTTGCGGCGACGATAATTGAAGGTACGCATCAGGATCGCCCTCCCCGGGTGTTGCGTTCGACAAACCAGATGAGTAATCGTGCACCGAAGTTCAGGAACAGCGTAATACCAAACAGTGCAAAGGCCACCGAAATCAACGCACTTTCGTGCAACGAACTCACCGAGTTCGTCAGTTCATTGGCAACCAAAGAAGCAGCAGTGGTGGCTGGAGCAAACAAGGATTCCGAAATTCGCTGGGTATTGCCCACCAACATCGTCGCAGCCATGGTCTCACCCAAGGCACGACCGAGGCCGAGCATGATGGCGCCGATAATCCCGGCGCGTGAATAAGGAATCACCGCAAGCCAGATGGTTTCCCATCGTGTGGCACCGATTGCAAGCATCGCCTCACGTTGGGTATTTGGAACCAGACGGAGCACATCACGGGTCAGCGATGCAATCGTCGGCAGAATCATCAATGCCAAAATAATCCCGGTCACAATCAAACCACGGCCGGTCGCAATGGGACCAGCAAACCAAGGGACAATCGCGCCGACAGTAGCACTCAGTGGTTCAGCTACTGCGGAGCTAAAGAACGGAACAAACACAAATACGCCCCACACGCCATAGATGACGGATGGGACTGCTGCAAGCAGTTCAACCAGAAACGAAAGTGGAGTGCGCAACACCGGGGGACATAGTTCAGCAAGATAGATCCCGATTGCAACTGCCAACGGGGCAGCAATAATCAGTGCAATCAGAGCAGACAAGAGTGTGCCACGCACTGCTGGCCAACCGCCGAAGCTCACCGGATTGAGTTCGGTCTCGACGGGGTTCCACGTGCTGCCAAACAACAAATCCCACCCAAATGCCGTGCGTGCCTCTTGCGACGATGTGTACAACATCCATGCAACGGCAAACACCAACAGAACAACTGCACTCGCAAGCGCAACGGTCCCTGCACGAAACGGAACATCGCCGTGTCGCAACGGCGATTTACCTGTACTCCATTGCGGAGGTGTCGATTGCTGTGCCATCTGCCCCTCAACATCATAATCGGCCGTGCGAATCGAAATCCGCACGGCCATCGGTCATCCGTACGTTATTTGATTGGAGCGTCGATGACTGGTGCACCGTTGACCGTGACGGTCTTCAGGGCCTTCATGGACGCGGTGCGCATTGCTTCGGGAAGTGGTGCGTACCCCAAGCGTACCGTTGCGCCTTGCCCGGTGGTCAAACCCCAGTAGATGAAGTCTGCGAGGGCCTGTGCCTTGTTCACATCGGTGTAGGTCTTCTGACGAACCAAGATGTAGGTGAACGCGGCGATTGGGTATGCATCAGGAGCAGCGCTGTTGGTGATGGACGTAGCAAGCTTTTGTGGGTTGCTCGAGATGTTCATCCCGTTTGCAGCGGCGCTGACGTTGTTGGTTTCAGGCTTCACGAAGTTGCCCGAGGCGTTCTTGACGAACGGAAGTGGGAAGCCAGCAGCCAACGCGTAGCCGACTTCGACATAGCCTACTGCACCGTTCGTGTTGAGAACCGTTGCCGAGACACCTGCGTTGCCCGATGCGCCGATACCAGCTGGGAAGCTCACTGCGCTACCTGCGCCAACCTTGGACTTCCAATCGGTGCTGACTTTGCTGAGATAGTCGGTCCAGATCGACGTGGTGCCCGAGCTGTCTGAGCGGTAGACTGGGGTGATTGCCAGGTCAGGCAATGCAACACCTTCGTTGTCCTTGGCCAAGCGTGGGTCGTTCCAGTTGGTGATAGCGCCGAGATAGATACCAGCCAATGTTTCAGGGGTGAACTTCAGCGGGGTTTTGATGCCGGCGATGTTGACCATCGGCATAACACCACCCATAACCATTGGCAAGTGGATCGCGTCTGGGGCCTTGGATTCTACATCGCCTGATTTGATTGCGGAGTCTGAGCCACCGAAATCGGTCAGGTATGCGATGAAGTCCTTCTGGCCTTGACCCGAGCCGACGCTCGAATAGCTCAATTGTACACCAGGGACTACGTTCTTGGTGTAGACCGAAATCCACACTTGATATAGCGGGTTGGGGAAGCTGGCGCCCGAGCCGGACAGCTTGGCCGTCAATTGGCGGGGCTCCCACTCGGTGGAGGCGACGACAGGTGCGGTGGTGGCAGTCGGTGCCGTCATGGCAGCCTTGGTTGCCGTAGCAGCCTGTGTTGCAGCCAACGTTGCCGTAGCAGCCATCGTTGCCGTAGCTTCTACCGTTGCCGTTGCTTCTGCAGCGGTGGTAGCCGTTGCTTCAGGAGCTTTGGTTGGCTCGGTCGTTGCAGTTGCTTCGGGTACTGCAGTAGGTTCGGGGATAGCGGTTGCTTCCGGAGC
>CAIPUQ010000279.1 GCA_903868295.1 uncultured Roseiflexaceae bacterium | reverse complement strand
GGGAGGGTGATCCTCGGGCTCATTGCAATGAGCCCCGTACTATTCCCTGCCGTGCGAGAGGGTGATCCACGGGCTCATTGCAATGAGCCCCGCACTATTCCCTGCCTTTATTTGGTGGTTTTCTCAGAAAAAGATGGTGCCCCCGAGCCGACTTGAACGGCTGACCTGCGGTTTAGGAAACCGTTGCTCTATCCACTGAGCTACGGGGGCAATGCGTGTATTATACCCGGTCTGTCTGCGTCACGACGTCAGCGCGGGGCTTTTTGGCAGTAGGGGCAAAAGTGGGTGCCGCGCTGGCCGACGGTGATTTTTTCGATTGCGGTGCCGCAGCGCCCACAGGGCTGACCGGTGCGTCCATACGCCTGAAAGTTATCTTGCTGGGTGCCTTTGGCGCCGTAGCTATCGCGATAATCCCGGAGGGTGCTGCCGCCGTTTTCGATGGCTTGGCGGAGCACCGCGCGGATGGCCGCCAGCAGTTCGGTTGCTTTTTTCTTCGAAAGGGTGTTCGCGGGTTTCAATGGGTGTACCGACACCCGATAGAGCGATTCGTCAGCATAAATATTGCCGATCCCGGCGATACGAGACTGATCGAGCAAGACGGTCTTGATGACCCGACTGGTGCTCTGCAGGGTCGCGTGCCAGGTGGCAGGGGTGAGGGACGGGTCGAACGGCTCGGGGCCGTGATCGGCGTCGAGGGTGGCGAGTTCCGGCGCAGACAACAGCCGTATACGGCCGAACTTGCGTTGGTCGATGAAGCGCACCTCGCGCCCGTCGGTCAACCCAAAGGCCACCCGCTGTTGGGCATCATCCGCCTCGTCGCGCGGAAGGACAGCAAATCGACCGGTCATGCGCAAATGGGCGACGAAGGTCATGCCATTGCTGAGCGGCAGGACAATCCACTTGGCGCGCCGTTGCCAGCCGGTCACCGTTGCGCCGGCAAGCAATCCGCCGAATGTATCCGCGGGGATGTCGTGGATTGTCCGCGACCACGAAACCCGGACTGTGCCATCGAAGGTAGCGCCGCTGATCTGCGCACCCAGGGTGCGGGCTGCTTGTTCGACCTCGGGGAGCTCAGGCACGGTCGTCTGCCTGCCACTCGGCACGGGCGAGGCGTTGGCGCAACAGATGGTCCGCGAGGACCAACGCAACCATGCCTTCGGCGATGGGGACGAGCCGTGGCAGGACGGTGGGGTCATGCCGGCCGTGGATGGCGATTTCGCTTTCGTTCCCATCGCGGTCGACGGTGGCTTGGGGGCGGGCAATCGAGGCGGGTGGTTTGGCGGCGATGCGCATCGTGATTTCTTCGCCGGTGCTGATGCCGCCCAAGATGCCACCATGGTGATTGGTGGCCGTGCCGATGCTCCCATCTGCACGCCGGACAAACGGGTCGTTGTGCTGGGCAGCAGACATCGTGGCGACGCCGAAGCCTTCGCCGAACTCGAGGCCTTTGATTGCGGGGATGCTGAACAACGCCTTGCCGAGGTCGGCTTGGAGCTTGTCGAACACGGGTTCACCGAGGCCGGCGGGCACCCCGCGGGCACGGATTTCGACAATCCCCCCGAGCGAATCGAGGTTTTTGCGGGCCTCGTCGACGGCTGCAATCATCCGCTCTGCGGCGACGGGGTCGGGACAGCGCATGATGTTTTGTTCGATGGTGGCTTCGTCGAATGTCTGGGCGACGATGTCGGCGCACTGGTGCACCCAGGCGACCACACGGATGCCCGACTGCGCAAGGAACGCCTTGGCGACGGCCCCGGCGGCGACGCGCCCAATGGTCTCGCGCGCGCTCGAACGTCCGCCGCCGCGATGATCGCGGAAGCCAAACTTGGCGTCCCAACTATAATCGGCATGGCCAGGTCGGTAGTGGTCTTTGATCGAGTCGTAGTGGTGTGATTTGGCGTCGGCATTAAACACCACCATGGCGATCGGGGCACCGGTGGTGCGCCCTTCGAAGACGCCAGACAGAATCTGAACCTGGTCGGGTTCTTTGCGTTGTGACGAGACTTTGCTCTGCCCGACGCGGCGCCGCTCGAGCTCGACCTGGACGATTGCTTCGTCGAGCGCAATACCCGCAGGACAGCCATCGAGGATACACCCGACGGCGACGCCGTGCGACTCGCCGAAGGTGGTCACGCGGAAGACCGAACCCACGGAATTGCCTGCCATCGTCTGTCCTTTATGTGTTAGTGCCCTGCGGGCGGGAGCGATGCGATCAGCGAGCGGGCCACATCAGGCTTGTCGGTGATGATGCCGTCGACGTGCAGGAGCGCAAAACGGCGCATCTCGGCTTCGTCGTTGACGGTCCACACGTTGACGGCATACCCTGCACGGCGCACATTGGCAATCGAAACAGCAATGCCCGGCAACGCCCGATACGGGTGCCATGCTTGGCACCCATACTGCTTGAGCGCGGGCATCGGCCAGAACTCGCGCAACCGCGTGACTGGATGCCACGTGTCGGAGCCCATCAAGTAGGCAAGCGGAATACGTGCATCGGCAGCGCGTACCTCGTGGAGCGCGAGCGGCTCGAACGACGAGATGATGACTGCGTCGGTCATACGGGCATCGTGGATGGCCGCCAAGACCGGTCCTGCGACGCCAGCGTGTTTGAGCTCGACATTCAGCCGCATCCCACGTGTTCGTGCCAGG
>CAIPUQ010000278.1 GCA_903868295.1 uncultured Roseiflexaceae bacterium | reverse complement strand
GGTGCCTTGCGGCACCGGGTTCATCATTCAGAATTATCGTCGCCGCAGGTCTATGACGAACATCACGGCAATGACGACCAACAGACTCGGGAGCACAAAGGTCTGTGGGATGATTGCAAACTTCATTGCAAAAATGAGCGCGGAACAGACTGCGGCAAGGATCGTACACACGACGGCCCAGTGCAAGTGCTTGTGAAACCAGACGCGCATCAACAAAAAGAACAAAAAGCAACTCTCAGCCAACGCAATGGTGAGGGCAGCGCCACTCGTCACGACAACGTACTGTGATGCAACCGCCACCGAAAAGAGCGTCATGCCGACAAAAATCAACCACGTCCAGCGTTCGACGAATGCAACAAGGGTAAGGGCAATCGAACCACCGAGAATAAACAGGTAGCGCGACGCTATTTCATTCACAAAAAACGACATCAGTTGTTGTGGCTGGACCAGCATCAACAGCGCGACCGCGATGAGCAATCCCCCATGCACGAAACTGCGATTCGTCTGTATGCTCCCCAATCGAAGCGGGATGGTCTGCAAACCCTCAGACGAAAAGGGCATCGGCGTTGATTCGTTCACTTCTTGCATCGCTTCGCTCCGAACCCACCTAATGTGTCTGTTTCATATCCGTTTCGTCTAGTATAGCCGAAGATGGGCAGTGCTGTCTATGCGCAGAGATGAGTGTTTCGCCATGTTCATACTGTCGTTCGCATTGAGACGCACTACAATGGACTTCGCGTGACGCATCGCTCAATGTTTCTTCAAATTATTACACCTACATCATATAACTGTCATGACATATACACGTTTGGTTGTGTGACTGGCGCACGTATACTACTGGTATCACTTTTTCTCCAGCGGGGCTGTAATGGACGACAACCACCATCGGGAAACACCACAGATTCAACGTACCGCATACCTCGAACACATGCTCCGACTGACCTGCATCGCCATCCTGTGGGTTGCGACATTTTGGTGTATTCCGTATGTGCTTGGCCAGATATCGACTGCGCTCGTCGTGACAGGTCGTGTCATAGCAGTCGGTATTGCTGGCGTGCTCATGTTCCGCCTGCGGGGCACGCAATGGTCGTTGGCAACCTCGATTGGCCACACCAGTGTCCTCGGTTTGATCTATGCGATCCTGCCGATGGTGTTGTTTTTTTGTATTGGTGCAATTGTCCCGCGGTCACAACCTATTGCAGCGACGATGCTTGCAACGCTCGGCTTTGTGCTGGCACGGGTACTGCTTGTCGGTCATCCACAGCAGTTACGTGTGTTGGTCTTGACCAATGTGGGGATTATTTCGATTGCCTGGCTTGTCAGTCCTGCCCCGGGGCGCTTTCTCGCGGCTGTTGGTGCGCTGATCGTTGTCGTCGCGGTGAACACGTGTGTGGTATGGGCAGTAGGCTGGTATACAGAACGCTTCCTCGCAGAACTCCCCCTGCAGGTCACCCGGACCACGGGGAACATCTTTGCAGTTGCCTGGCTCCTGCCGATAGTCTCGTGGTATGGCACCATGCTTCCCAACGACGTCACCGTCGTGCTGTGGGCACTCCTGATTTGGTGTGGCGCGATTGCAATCTCGTGGCTCTATCGGAGCGAACACATCCGCCACTACGCACCCTATCTCGCAGTGGTATGTCTGGTCCCGGGGTTGCTTCTGAGTATTCCGCAACCTGACTCCAACGTACAAATAGTCAGGTCGTTGGTTTTTCTCCTGTTGAGTATTGTCACCGGGTTTCTCCTCGCAGCGAAGCCACGCGCGCAGTCGCGCACAGACCACGCGGCGGATTCCCCATCGATGTAGGGGACTCGGTCAGGACACTGCGTTTTGCCAAAGGACGACATGAAAGCTACAGATGTGGGACGGCTCCTGCTGTTGGCGGGGTTATGGGGTGGATCATTCCTCTTTATGCGTATCGCAGCTCCCGTTATCGGCCCTGCCTGGGTGGCTTTTGGTCGCTCCGGCATTGCAGCCATCCTCTTGCTCAGTTATGCGGGCGTGCGCCGCACCGATTTGCACCTCCGCACCTATAAATGGAATTATGTGGTCTTAGGGGCGTTCCAAAGTGCAATCCCGTTCTTTCTGTTTGCATATGCTGAGACAATTCTGAGCGCGTCGTTGGGCGCCATCATCAACGCGACGAGCCCACTTTTTGGGTTACTGATTGGAGTTCTTCTGCGTGACGAAAAACTCACCTGGCAGAATGTGCTCGGTATTTTCATCGGGATCGCTGGGGTCAGTATCGTCGTCGGCTATGACGATACGGAGGTATCCATGACGGTCATCCGCGGAGTACTCATGGCGATTGGTGCAGCCTGTTCATATGGCATTGCAAGCAACTACACCCGGCGCTCCGTCAAAGGGGCGCCTGCACTCGGCATGGCTGCATATAGTCAGCTCTTTGCTGCGCTCATGCTCAGCCCGCTGTTGCTGATTTTTCCACCGATTGCCCCGATAACCACAGACGCCATCAGCGCCATGCTCTTACTCGGCGTCTTGGCAACGGGGTTCGCCTATATCTTGTTTTTTCGCTTGGTGGTCGACGTCGGTCCCGTCGTCAGTTTGACCGTCACGTTTTTGGTACCCGTTACCGCATTGATATGGGGGATTATGCTCCTCGGCGAGGAAATACGGCTCGCACAGTATGTCGGGAGCGTCGTTGTCCTCTTCGGCACAGCATTGACCACAGGTGTCTTCCAACGTCTCACCAAACGCTTTTCGGCGCAGCAGGCATAATGTATCACAGAAAGGCAGAACTGTATTCCCAGTGGTGCATCAGCGGTATCGTGCGACCAGTTCCGGCAACACTGTACACGCATAATCCACATCCTGTGGTGTCACATAGCCATGGACAGAGCAGCGGATCCGTTGCAGATCTGCATCACCCCAAATCTCGATTCCTTCGCGCCGCGCAGCATGCACGACCGCAGCTGGATCTGCGCTCACGGCACAGATATTCCC
>CAIPUQ010000277.1 GCA_903868295.1 uncultured Roseiflexaceae bacterium | reverse complement strand
AGCAGCCACCGGTCCCATCATCGACCGGAGCGGGAGCGACTCGGCCATGCTCGATAACGTGCTCGAACTCGTCGTCATGGGTGGTCGAGACATACGCCACGGTCTGGCAATGCTCGTCCCCGAAGCATGGGAACGTATCAAAGACATGGACCCGCAGTGGCGCGCATTCTACCAGTACCACTCAAGCTTGGTCGAGCCGTGGGACGGCCCCGCAGCGCTGGTCTTTTGTGATGGTCAGACGGTCGGTTTGTCGCTCGACCGCAATGGGCTGCGCCCGGCACGCTTTGTGCAGACCGACGACGGCATGATTATTTGTGGTTCCGAGGTCGGCACCGTGCCGATCGACGAGTCCCGCATCATCCGCAAAGGCAAGGTCGGACCAGGCCAAATGATTGCTGCCGACCTCCGCCGCGGCATTTTCGAAGAAAACAGTGCCATCAAGTCTGCCTTGGCGAGCCGGCGCCCCTACGCCGAATGGCTCACCCAAGAGATGCACGTGCTCGCGCCTGCATCATCCGCGCGGGCCGGCGATATCGCAGCCATCGATGGCGACAAAGAAGCCCAAGCAGCCCAGTTGGGCGAGCTCCAGCAAGCATTCGGGTACACCGCCGAAGAACTCTCGGTCGTGTTGCGGCCGATGGCCCGTGACGGGCTCGAACCCGTCGGATCAATGGGTGACGACACCCCGCTGTCGATTTTCGCTGAGCGTGCCCGCCCCGTCTATAACTATGTCAAGCAACGCTTTGCCGAAGTCACCAACCCGCCCATCGACCCCATCCGCGAAGAACTCGTGATGTCGATGGCGACGCTCCTCGGCGCCCGCGGCCACTTGCTCGAAGAGACCGCCCAACACGCCCATCTATTGCGTCTGTCAGGCCCCGTGTTGCGCGACGGCCACCTCCAGACCATCCGCACCCATGCCGACCCGGCATTCGCGAGTGCCACCATCGATGCAACCTTCAAAGCAAGCAGCGGTCCCTACGAATTGACCGTTGCTATCTCCCGCGTGTGCCAGGCTGCAGTCACCGCCGCCCACACCGGCAAGCGTATTTTGATTGTCAGCGACCGGGCCTGCAACGATCGCCGCGCACCCATCCCTAGTCTGCTGGTGGTCGGTGCCGTCCATCGCGCACTCGTCGACGCCGGGGTACGCCGTCAGGTCAGCCTCGTTGTCGAAAGCGGCGATATGCGCGAGGTGCACCAACTCGCCTGCCTCATCGGCATGGGCGCCGAAGCCGTCAACCCCTGGTTGGCACTCGCCTCGGTACGCGCCATCGCCGTCGAACGCCAAGAAGTCAAGGGCTCGAAAGCAGCCGATGCCGAAGCGGTCGTACCATCCACCGCGACACCGGCCGAACTCGCCGAAGAAGCCGAACATCACTTCGTGCATGCACTCGAAAAGGGTCTGCTCAAGGTGATGTCCAAAATGGGCATCGCTACCGTCGACAGCTACTGCGGCGCGCAGACCTTCGAGGTTATTGGGCTCAGTCATGACGTCACCGAACTGTGCTTTGCTGGCGTGCCGAGCCGCATCGGCGGCCACAACATGCGCGAACTGGCAGCACGTGTGCTCGAACAGCACGACGCCGCCTTCGCCAGTCGTCTCCCACTGGTCGCATCACGCACCACACTGGCCAATCCGGGGTACTACAAGTTCAAAAAAGACGGCGAATTCCACGCCTTCTCGCCATCGGTCGTCCATGCCCTCCAGAAGGCAGCCAATGGCGGCGATTTCGAATCCTACAAGACCTACCGCGAGCTCGTCCACCAGCGCAAAACCGAAATCCGCGACTGGTTGACCGTCGCACCCCTCGGCGCACCCGTCCCCATCGACGACGTCGAGCCTATCGAGGTAATCGTCAAACGCTTTTCGACCGCTGCCATGTCGTTGGGGTCGACCAGCGCCGAAGCCCACGAGACGCTGGCCATCGCCATGAACAGACTCGGCGGGTTATCCAACAGCGGCGAAGGCGGCGAGGGCGAAGAACGCTACACCGACGAACGCAACAGCACCATCAAGCAGGTCGCCTCGGGGCGCTTCGGCGTGACCCCCGGCTACCTTGTCTCCGCCAAAGAACTCCAGATCAAAATGGCCCAAGGCGCCAAACCGGGCGAAGGGGGCCAGATCCCCGCCGCCAAAGTCACCGAAGAAATAGCCCGCACGCGCTACACCATGCCCGGCATTTCGCTCATCTCACCACCACCGCACCATGACATCTACAGCATCGAAGACCTGTCGCAGCTCATCTATGACCTCAAGCAGGTCAGCCCCACTGCAGACATCTCGGTCAAGTTAGTCGCCGAAGCGGGCGTCGGTACCATCGCCGCTGGCGTGGCCAAGGGCGGCGCCGAGGTGGTCCACATCTCGGGTCATTCGGGTGGCACCGGTGCCGCACCGTTATCGTCCATCAAGCACGCCGGCGTCAACTGGGAGCTCGGTTTGGCCGAATCACAGCAAACTCTCGTGCTCAACGGCTTGCGTGGTCGCGTGCGGGTACGTATCGACGGCGGTATCAAGACCGGCCGCGATGTTGTCATGGCCGGGTTACTCGGCGCCGACGAGGTTTCGTTCGGGACTGCGGCGCTTGTCGCCGAGGGCTGCGTGATGGCCCGAACCTGCCACAGCAACAATTGTCCGGTCGGCGTCGCCACCCAGCGCCCCGAGTTGCGCGCCAAATTCACGGGCACACCCGACCAAGTCGTCCACTTCTTGCTCCATGTGGCCCAAGAAGTCCGCGAATTGTTGGCAGAGCTTGGCGCACGTACCTTCGACGAGATTGTCGGTCGCAGCGACTTGCTGAGCCAAATCGAACGCCACCACGACGATGTCTCGTTGGCTCGTCTGATTGAGTACGTCGCAGGACCCGCCGATGCCATCCGCGCCATGGGCGAGCCGAACACCACTGTCGCTACCAGTGCCATCAATCAGGCGATCCTCACCGACGCCCAACCAGCCCTGCGCGCTGGCACCCCCGTCACCCTGAGCTATGCCGTTACCAACACCGATCGCACCATAGCCGCCACGTTGTCCGGCGCTATTGCCAAACAATACGGGAGCACCGGCCTGCCGCGCAACACCGTCACCCTCCAGCTCCGTGGCAGCGCCGGCCAGAGCCTCGGGGCATTCATGGCAGCGGGGATCGCTATCCAGCTCGATGGTGAGTCCAACGACTACGTCGGCAAAGGAATGTCGGGCGGCTCCATTCGCATCCGGCCCAGCAAAGAAGCCCGCTACACCTGGAGCGACAACGCCATCATCGGCAACACCTGCCTGTATGGCGCCACGGGTGGTGAACTCTACGCCGCCGGCCGTGCCGGTGAGCGCTTTGCCGTGCGCAACTCTGGCGCCGTCGCCGTCATCGAAGGCACCGGCGATCACGCCTGCGAATACATGACCGGCGGTGTCGTTCTGATCCTCGGCGAGACCGGGCGCAATGTCGCAGCTGGCATGACCGGTGGGTTGTTGTACGTCTATGACGCCGACGGGCACTTCTCGATGCGCTTCAACGGCGACATGGCCGAAGCAGAGCGCCTCCGCGACGTAGACGACAGCATCGTCCTCGCGTTGCTCAAACGTCACGCCAAAGAGACGACCAGCCCCCGTGCCACTGAGCTCCTCAACAACTGGCCCGCCAAACGCGCCCAATTCTGGTGTGTGCGACCCCGTGCACTAGCCGAACAGGTCCTGCCACGGGTGCAAGCAATCGTCAACGATCGCGTCATTGCAGGCATGTAAATTACTCCCAAATTGGAGCCGGGGTGATGCTGAGCATCACCCCGGTTTTTGTCTTTTCCGCTTCTCCATGCGCCAAACATTGGTAATGATTTGGTAATGCTAGCGTGTCAGACTACCTCTGGATTCGTTACAGAGGAGCACATCTATGACACACCGCTTGTTGGTTCTCCTGTTCGTTTTGGGCACCTTGGCACTCAGCTTGGTTCAACCGGTCACCGCAGCCGAGATAGACCGCGGTGATGATGGCGAAGACAACGACGACACATCACTCATCTCCGAACCGCCGTCAGCAGGCGTATCTGCAGGTGCGCTGGCAGCATTGCGGAGCAATTCGTATGAACGTATCGGCGTCGCACTCTTCTCTGCCAAGTCGCAAGCCGATATCAACGCGCTATCTCCGACGTTCGATCGACTGCGTGAACGCCAGTATGGGCCAGCATTCGTTGTCCGCCCTAGTGCCGTCGAAGACGTCATTGCCTACATCACCGGCGACAAATACCTCACCGGCAAAATGAACATGAGCATGTATGGTCAACTCAAGAAGGGTGACATCTTGCTCCGTCGCACCGGACGCAACGGGTGCAAGCAATGGGATATCATCCCCCTCTGCAAATACTGGGCGCTGGTGTATGAACACAGTGGTCTTTACTATGGCGTACGCAACGGCAAAATGAGTGTGTACGAATCGTCGAACATTGGGGGAGTCCAATTCAAAGGCATCGAGACGTGGCGCACGCGTGATTTGTACATTGGCATTCAACGCAGTCGGGTGGCTGCGGCGACGATTTCGTCCAAACTCGAAGCATTTATCAGCAAATATGGGGCGAACGGCAAGACGCCCTACAACTACAATCTCGTCGACAAACAAACCGAGCGGGCATTGTATTGTTCCCAATTGGTGTGGAAGTTCTATCTCACCGTCGGCGTCAATGTCGACAGTGATCACCCGTTCTATGCAGACTGGCTCCGGATTGGCTACGGCAATACCCTCGCTACGCTAATTAGTCGCAATGCCGTTGCTCCCGATGAAATCGGCATGTCGTCCAACGTGTATCGCATGGCGACAGGATGGAACCAATAATGCGTACACTCATCTTCATGCTCTGGAGCTGCGTCTGCCTCGTCCTTAGTGGATGCACCGCAGCTCCCACGGTGGCCCTCCCCACACAACCAATCTACGTCATTGCAGGGCAGCGGGCAGTCCCAGGCTACGCGCCTGCCGAAGTCAGTATCGTCGATCGGACAACGCTCAAACCCGTTAGCTCTCGGCCACTCGCACTGTCGTACATCCGCGAAGCACTCTACGACGGATCGCACCTCTGGTACGGATATGCCGGAGACATCGACATCGACATGCACACCGTCGCGCAACTCAGTCCCGACCTCGCTACCGAGGCGGTCTACGAGGTCTGTACCGAACCCAACGGCATCCACGACGATGGCGATGCAATTATCGTCCTGTGTACCCAAAACGGGATGGTTGCACATGCGACGCGCATCCGCAAAGACGATGGAACGATCATCGCTGATACCGACATCGTCACCAAATGGGGCGACATGATGTACATCGACAGTGTGTTGTTCAACGGCGAACTCATCGTCTATGGCGGTGGGAACTATCAAGACGACACAGATCGCACCGCCCAAGAACTGCAAATACGTGACCCTCGCACCCTCGCACTCCGTCGCATTGTCGAGATGCCCGAGACCGAGATTGGCATGGATAACTTCATCGTCACTGCGGATTCGCTGTATATCCTCAACAACGCCAGCAAATACGCAACCGAATACGGCTTCGCGCCTGTTGATCTGATGAAGTACACGTCTGGATCTACAGCCGTCGAAATCCTCCCGAACATCGGCCGTTCACCGACAGATGGTGTCATCACCAATGGGTTTTTGTATACCGTCCACAACATTGGCAACAACATCGATTATTCACCCGTTTCGATCTATCGCACCAACCTGACGACCATGGAGCATCAGCACTGGGAGTTTGACGGTGCACAATGGTCCTTCATCAATGACATCTCTGTGATTGATGGGCGCATTATCATTGCACTTCCACGCACCACCGACCCAGAGCGCGAAGGGCTCTACGAGTTCGATCCCAGCACCGGTGCACTGCTCTTTCGCAGTGCGATACCCGGCGCATCGCTCATCGTCGACACGCAATCCGAACGCACAGCCATGCGACCGTCGAGGAGGCCCTGATGAATCGATTATTTGTGCTGCTGGTACTCGCCACCATCCTCTGCATCGGCACTGGCCCCAAGGCGCATGCAAACCGACAGACGTTGCCGACACCCACCACTGAACTCAGCCCACAGACACTCCTGGCGCTCAGCAGTAGCGACTATGTGACCGTTGGTATGGCGCTCTTTTCGGCGCAGAGTCAAGCCGACATTGATGCCCTCGATGGCCTTTTTCAACGGCTTCTCAAACGCGAACTCGCCCGATCCCCAGCGCGCACCGCAGATCGGCCACCCACGCTCTCGCAACGCCTCATGGCAACCATTACTGGGGTACGTACATTGCCTGCCCTGCATACCCGCACCCTATCGTCGTTGAAGCCTGGTGATATTGTGCTACGGCGGAGCAATCGCGATGGATGCTCAACCCGACAAACGGTACCAGGATGTCGTGCGTGGGCTGCCGTCTACGATCATGCGGCACTCTACTATGGGACGGTGCATGGTGTGCCAATGATCTACGAATCAACGCAACAACACGGAGTGCGTCTCGTGCCGTTGTCACGTTGGCAACAGCGTGGAACATATGTGGGCATCTATCGCCCCAAACGGGCACTATTGAATCAGCGCAGTGCATGTGCGACATTCGTGCAACGCTACGGCAGCAATGGTCGCACGCAGTTTAATGCAACCCAAACCGACAAAGTCAGTGACACGACGGTCTCGAGTGCCCAACTCGTCTGGCTGTATTACCGCACACACGGCATCAACATCGACAGCAACAACACCCTCTATGCACACTGGTTGCGT
>CAIPUQ010000276.1 GCA_903868295.1 uncultured Roseiflexaceae bacterium | reverse complement strand
GACACGGCGAATCGTCTCTGGTGGCCGAGGGTCCGGATGTGCCCAAGATCTTTTTCATGACGAGTTTTATTTGGCTGGTTTTTCATTCGTATATCGCCGCCAAGATGCATGGTTGGCCACGTCTACCACCCAAAACATTGCGTGATGTGTATATTGTCGATGCCTGGTTGGTGCTGCTGATTACAACACCGATTTTTTCGATTCCTGCGTTGGGTGCCAGTCAGCTGTTGATGGCGATTGCCTGGGTGCCGTTGGCGATCCATTTGGCACTCAACGTGTGGTACACGTTTGCCCGTTCACCGTGGCTGGTATTGCGCAGTGCCAATGCGCGCGTTGTGATGATTATCCTGTGGTTAGCGGTGACCGCCGGCGCGGCGGTGCAGTCGTTCCCATTAGGTGACACACACAATCACTGATTGGAAAGCTCAAAACCCCACCGCACGTCGATGCGTGTGATGGGGTTCGTTACGCGCGCACGATCCCTGTTGCCCGCTGGCGTGTCGATACGCGTCTGCGCTGAAAACGCCGGCCCTCCTTTTCGAGGAGCGCCGGCGCATCGTTTTCCAATGCCTACAAATGGAGCTGCTTGGCGACGTCTGCGGTATCGGTGACCGGGCCAATCATAGTGAGGTGCAGGTGTTGAGGCTGCAAGACGCGCTGGGCGACGCGGGTAATGTCGGCCAGAGTGAGGACTTCGACCTCGCTGATGACGGCCTCGACGGGGATGATGCGGCCATAGCGGAGCATGTGCGAGCCATTGCGCGAGGCGACAGACATGGTGTCTTCGAGTGACAGGAGGATGCCGCCTTTGACTTGCTCTTTGACCTGCGTGAGTTCTTCTTCGGTGAGGCCGCGGGCTTTGACATCGCGCAGGACCGTCATGACGGCGGTGACCGTCTCGACGATGGCTTCGGTGTCGACGCTGGCCGACACGACCCATTTGCCGGCGTCGCGGTATTCGCGGCTATACGAGCCGATGGTGTAGGCCAAGGCGCGTTCTTCGCGGATTTCTTGGAACAAGCGCGAGGTCGAATTGCCGCCTACCACGGCGTCAAAGACCAACATTGCGCGCCGATCGGGGTCATCCATGCCCAACCCAAGCATCGAGATGCAAAAGTGGACTTGTTCGCTGTCGTCGTGCTGGAGCGCCACCTTAGGGCCGATTTGTGCCGGTTTGGTCGGCAGGATAACCGCAGGCGTGCCAGCGGGCATGTCGACAAATGCCTCGCCGATGAGGCGCAGGACGTCGGCGCTGTCGATGTTCCCAGCCACCGAGATGACCAGATTGGCGCGGGTGTAGGCATGTTGGTAGAAGGCATACAACGCATCGCGGTTGAAGCCGCCGACGGTGGCCTCGCTCCCTGCGATGTCGCGGCCGAGGGGTTGTTCGCCCCACAGGGCGGTGTCGGCGAGCAGGTGGACCAGCTCGGCGGGGCTGTCGGCAGTGGTGCTGATTTCTTCGAGGATGACGCGACGTTCTTTTTCGACATCAATCGCCGACATATTGGGATGCTGGAGCATATCGGCGAGGACGTCGATTGCCCGGGCGAGGTGGATGTTGGCCACTTTGACCGAGTAGACGGTTGATTCGACATTGGTGTAGGCGTCGATCATGCCTCCCACGCCTTCGATGGTTTCGATGAGGATTTTGGGATTCGGACGGCGTGGGGTGCCTTTGAAGAGTAAGTGTTCAATAAAGTGCGCCATGCCGCTCTGGGCGTCGTCTTCGTGGCCCGAGCCGACACAGACGGTGCAGCTAATCGAGACCGAATGCGTATGGGGTAGTGTTTCGATGACGACGCGTAATCCGCCGTCCAACACATGAATATCTGGCATGCTTTTTCCCTACTGTGTGATCCGTATGGACGACTCATCATACCATTACGACATCATGTAGTGTTGCAGCGCGTGCACAAAGCTGTGGTACTATGGCGTCATGATACGTATGATCTGGGAGTCGTCATGAAGAAGCCGTGGACCATAGTTGCGATTCTGGTGTTTGCGTACCCCTTCATTAGCGTCGGAATAAAGATATTCCTCACCGAATCCATCGTCGCTGCTGGCGTCTATGGGCTTATCCTGGTAGGCCTGATTATTGGTATTTTGCTGGCGTTCCGGCACAAGCCAAACCCCGAAGTCACCCCGACCAAACCAACCTGGGAAGAATCCCTCAACAAACGCGCCTAGTCCAATACAGACAAAACCGGCGCGTAATGCGCCGGTTTTGTATTTCAGGAAGCCATGCTCTCTCCCTTCCGATCGATCAAAGGCCTGGCACACGAAGACGTCGTGATGATCCGCAATCAACGGAGCGTCATCATCGACGGCATCGGTGTGGGTATCGTCGGTGGGATTGCTACATTCCTCGCGGTGTTCCTCGCCCGCTTGGGTGCGTCGCCGTTGTTGGTTGGTTTGCTGACGTCTATGCCTGCGTTCACCGGTTTGTTGCTGGCCATCCCGGTTGGGCGCATGCTCGAGCGCCAAACCGACATCGTGCCGTGGTACTCGCGGGCGCGTGTGTGGGTGCAAGCGACCTATGCACTCACCGGCCTCTTGCCGTTCTTTTTGCCGATCGGCTACATCCCGACCGCGGTGATTGTGCTGTGGGCAATCGCGACCATCCCGCAGACCATCGTCAACATCACGTTTACGGTGGTGATGGGGGCAGCGGCGGGCCCGCAGCGACGTCAGCAGTTGATGAGTTGGCGCTGGTCGACGTTGGGAGCGGCGACGGCGATATCGGTGGCAGGGGCCGGCTGGTTGCTCGAGCAGTACAGCTTCCCCATAAACTATCAAATCGTGTTTTTGGTCTCTTTTTTGGGCGGGATGCTCAGCTTTTTCTTTTCGTCGCGCATCACCATCGACACCACGCCCAGTAGCCAAGCGCACAAAACCGGTTTACGGGCATTGTTGACCGAGAGTGTTGGGATGTTGCGCGAGGTGCCCGCCTTTAGTCGCTACATCACCGCCACGTTTGTGTTCAACTGCGGGATCTGGATGGCGATGCCGTTGTTCCCACTCTATTGGGTACGTGTCGTCGAGGCCAGCGACTTCGAAATAGGGCTTGTCAACACCGTCAACAGTGGCGTGCTGCTGATCGCGTACTTCGTCTGGGCACGGGTCAGCGCAAAGCGGGGCAATCTGCCGGTATTGTTTGCATCCACGATCGCGTTGTCGCTCTACCCGCTGTTGACCGGGATGACCGAGTCGATTGTGCTCATCACGATACTGGCCGGCCTCGCGGGATTTATCGGCTCGGGCAAGGATTTGGTCTTTTTCGACCTCGCCCTCGAGACGATGCCGCGCGATCGCGTGCCGTCATTTGTCGCGCTCCAGCAGCTGACCGGCTATGTGGCCACCTTGGCGATGCCCCTGGTAGGGACGTTCTTGGCTACCCAGTTCGATTATCACATTGCCCTCTATGTCGCCGGTGGGTTGCGTCTGGCTGGGGTCGTGCTGCTGTATGTGCTGAAAATCGGCCGATCCGAGCAGACGACGTAGCAGGTGCATTTCGCGCAGGGTTTATTGCCATAAACCCTGCTCAATCCCCGACAATATACCCCCCACAGAAAACGCGCGGGATGCAATGCATCCCGCGCGCTTCGGATTGAAGCAAATTACTGCTACGCTTTGACGACTTTGTTGGTCAAGACGCCGATTTTCTCGATTTCGGCTTCCATCACGTCGCCGGCCTTGAGCCACTGCTGCGGGGTTTTGCCCATGCCGACGCCGGCAGGGGTGCCGGTGCAGACAATCTGGCCGGCCTCGATGGTGCTGCCCAGGGTCAGGTATTCGATGCTGGTTGGGATGTCGAAGATCAAATCACCCGTGTCGGAGTGCTGACGTTCTTCACCGTTCAAGCGCAACTTGATGGCCAAGCCTGCCGGATTAGGAATTTCGTCGGCGGTAACAATGCAGGGCCCAATGGGTCCGCTGTTGTCGAGGCTCTTGCCCTTGAAGAACTGCTGGTGGCGGTTCTGCAGGTCGCGGGCCGAAATATCGTTGAGAATGGTGTAGCCGAAGACATAACTGAGGGCGTCTTCTTTTTTGACGTTCTTGGCGGTCTTGCCGAAGACATAGGCCAGTTCGACCTCGTAGTCCAGCTGGCTGGTCACGTTGGGGTCGAGTGGCACCTCGGCACCGTCGCCACAGACCGAGTTGAGTGCTTTGGAGAAAAAGACAGGGAACTCGGGCAGCTTTGGTTCGCGGCCGCGCGCCAGATCGGACTCGATGGCGTGCGCCACGTAGTTCATCCCGAGGCACATCACGTTCTGCTTGGGCCGTGGGATGGGGGCCAGCAACGTCACGTCGGCGCGTTTGACGACTGCTGCGGCGGCTGCGAACGCTGATTTAGCACGG
>CAIPUQ010000275.1 GCA_903868295.1 uncultured Roseiflexaceae bacterium | reverse complement strand
TTTGCAACGGTGCCCGTTGTCGTCCTGCTGGGGATTTTGAAGTAACACCTGAAGTAGACATAATGGAGTATCTGGTATGACCGTAGAAACAAAACCACAGGTCGAAACGCGGAAGCCGGTCGAATACACCGATGCGCGCCTGAATGCCAATGTCCCTGCTGGCCCCATTGAACAAAAGTGGTCGAAACACAAGTTCGATATGAAGCTGGTCAACCCGGCCAATCGCCGTAAGCATACGATTATTGTCGTCGGCACTGGCCTTGCAGGTGGTGCGGCTGCAGCGACATTGGGTGAGCAAGGGTACAACGTCAAGGCGTTCTGTTACCAAGATAGTGCCCGCCGCGCCCACAGTATTGCAGCACAGGGTGGTATCAACGCAGCCAAAAACTATCGTAACGACGGTGACAGTGTGCAGCGGTTGTTCTATGACACCATCAAGGGTGGCGACTTCCGCGCCCGCGAGTCCAACGTCTATCGCTTGGCCGAGTTGAGTGTCAACATCATCGACCAGTGTGTGTCGCAAGGTGTGCCGTTTGCCCGCGAGTATAGTGGCTACCTCGACAACCGTTCATTCGGTGGCGCACAGGTGTCGCGTACGTTTTATGCACGTGGTCAGACCGGTCAGCAGTTATTGCTCGGTGCGTATGCAGCGTTGAGTCGTCAAGTCGCCGCAGGTACCGTACAGCTCAACGAGCGTACCGAAATGCTCGATCTCATCATCATCGACGGGCGCGCACGCGGTATTGTGACCCGCGACATGGTGACTGGTGAAATAGAGTCGCATCTGGGCGATGCAGTGATTTTGGCAACCGGCGGGTACAGCAATGTGTACTATCTGTCGACCAACGCCATGGGCTGTAACGTGACCGCGGCATGGCGCGCGCACAAGCGTGGGGCGTTTTTTGCGAACCCATGCTACACGCAAATTCACCCCACCTGTATCCCCGTCAGCGGCGACCATCAGTCGAAGTTGACCCTCATGTCGGAATCATTACGCAACGACGGTCGCGTCTGGGTGCCCAAGACAGCTGGCGACTCACGATCACCGGACAAAATCCCTGAAGACGAGCGTGACTACTTCCTCGAGCGTCGCTACCCGAGCTATGGAAATTTGGCACCACGTGACATTGCGTCACGCGCCGCCAAAATGGTGTGCGACGACGGCCTTGGAGTAGGACCTGGCGGTTTGGGCGTGTATCTCGATTTCAGCGCCGCAATCAAACGATTGGGCGAAAAGACCGTTCGGGCACGCTACGGCAACTTGTTTGATATGTACGAGCGTATCACCGGCGAAAACCCCTACAAAGGCCCCATGCGCATTTATCCTGCCGTCCATTACACGATGGGTGGGTTGTGGGTAGACTACAACCTCATGTCGACCATCCCAGGGATGTTTGTCGGAGGCGAAGCGAACTTCTCGGACCACGGTGCAAACCGGCTCGGTGCGAGTGCGTTGATGCAAGGATTGGCTGACGGGTACTTTGTGCTCCCATCGACCATCGGCAACTACGTGGCAACGGGCGGGTACGACCCGATTGATCCTGCACATCCTGCAGTGACCGAGGCTGTCAATACGGTCAAAGATCGTATTCAGAAGTTCTTGACTATCAATGGCACCCGCAGTGTTGATTCGTTCCATCGTGAGCTGGGCAATATCATGTGGGAATACTGCGGTATGTCACGCACCGAAGAAGGCCTCAAAAAGGCATTGACGTTGTTGCCGGCACTGCGCGAGCAGTTTTGGAACGATGTACGTGTCCTTGGGTCTGGCAACGAACTCAACCAAGAGCTCGAGAAGGCCGGTCGCGTGGCAGACTTCATCGAATTGGGTGAACTGATGGTTCGGGACGCGCTCGAACGGGCTGAATCATGTGGCGGCCACTTCCGCGAAGAGAGTCAGACCGACGAGGGTGAAGCACTGCGTAATGACGATGAGTACTGCTATGTCGCCGCATGGGAGCATTTCGGCGACCCAAGCCAAGCAGTATTGCATCGCGAACAGCTTCAATTCGAGAACATCAAACTCGCCACCCGTAGCTATAAGTAAGTCGACCGGAGGAGCATCGAATGAAAATCACCATCAATGTATGGCGTCAGAAAGGTGCAAACGCATCTGGACGGCTCGTCAAATACCAGGTCGACCACGTCTCGCCGGATATGTCGTTCCTCGAGATGCTCGATATTTTGAACCAGCAGCTCATCGCAAAAAACGAAGAGCCGGTTGCCTTTGATCATGATTGCCGCGAAGGAATATGTGGCTCCTGTGGCGTGATGATCAATGGCTTGGCGCATGGTGGCCAACTCGCGACGACGACGTGCCAATTGCACATGCGGTCGTTCAAAGACGGCGATGAAATCACGGTAGAGCCGTGGCGCGCCAAAGCGTTCCCGGTTATCAAAGACCTCGTTGTCAATCGCGGGTCATTTGACAACATTATTCGCGCGGGTGGGTACATCTCGGCAGCGACCGGCAGTGCGCCTGACGCGAATAGCACTCCGATTGCCAAAGAAAATGCTGATTTGTCATTTGATGCTGCACAATGCATCGGTTGTGGCGCGTGTGTCGCTGCTTGCCCCAATGCATCTGCGATGTTGTTTACCTCTGCCAAAGTGGCACACTTAGGATTGTTGCCCCAGGGTCAGCCCGAACGCAAGACGCGCGTGTTGAACATGGTTGCCACGATGGACGCCGCTGGATTCGGTGGGTGCACCAACATCGGTGAGTGTACTGCGGCATGCCCCAAAGAAATTGGGCTGCACTTCATTGGTCGCTTGAACCGTGATTTGCTTTCTGCAACTATTTCTGGCGGGTCTTCGGTCGATTAATCCATAACGAAGCACCCCTCTGGCTCGGCGGAGTCAGAGGGGTGCTTTTGGTTTGTCAGCGCGGGTTGCTGAGAATCAGGCGTGCACTCGACAATGCATCTCGCTCACGCTGGAACGAGGCACGTGCAATCGCGGATTCAATATCGACCCACTCTGCGGCATCGACTTCGCTCGGTTGTGGTTGGATGTCTCCGAGGGTGTATTGCACCAAAAACAAGTCCACGTATTTGTGAATGCGCAATGTGCCAATCCGGAACCAATATTCGATTGTGGTGAGATGTGTTTGGACAACGCCATGGAGTCCCGTTTCTTCGGCGATTTCACGCAGGGCAGCGGCTTCGGATGTTTCGCCCCTACGGACATGCCCCTTTGGTAAGCCCCAGCGCTTGCCGTTGTGTGTCGCTATCATCGCCACATCGATGAACCCAGCCTGCGTGCGATAGACAATGCCACCTGCAGAATATGCGGTGCGTTGGTCGCGGTCTGGTGCTGATGTGAATGACAGGACGGCCTCCTTAAATCAATGGTGTCTTGTCGACACGGCCGGCCCGCATATCCCAGTACCGATTGACCGCATAGCGTATGCGTTCTTTGGCCACGGCTGCGTTGTCCCAGCCGATTGGCTCGACACGGCCGCCTTCGAGGTCTTTGTAGACCTTGAAGAAGTGTTCGACTTCGCGGATGTAGTGACTCGGGAGTTGGGTGAAATCGGTATAGTCCGAAAAGAAGGGATCGTAGTGGAGCACGGCAAGGACTTTGTCATCGGGTTCACCACGATCAAGCATTTTGAACAAGCCGATTGGACGCGCCTCGACAATACAGCCGGTGAACGTCGGGAGATTGGTCATCACCAAAACGTCCAATGGGTCTTGGTCGTCGTAGTACGTCTGTGGGGTGAACCCATAGTCACCAGGGTAGTGGACAGCTGAGTACAGCACGCGATCGAGTTTGAACGCACCGGTGCGCTTGTGGAATTCGTATTTGTTACGGGAGCCCTTGGGAATTTCGACGATGACATTGATGACTTCAGGCCAGCTTGGACCTGGGTCAAGTTCGTGCCAGAGATTCATGTGCGGCTCCGTTCTGCGAGATTACTACAGGCAGTATACCACTATGCGTCTTGGGGTACCCGGGACCATTGTGCGATATGGTCAATCAGATGGAACCCGCACGATTCGTAGAGCCACCCTGCAGGATGCTCTGCCGACAACGGCGCGCTGAGCACACAGACCGTCGATATGCCGGCACGTGATAAGCGGCGCAGGGCTTCGCAGAGTAATATCCGGGTCAATCCTTGGCGCTTGTATGCATGTACACAACCGACGGGTTCGAAATGGGCGGTCTGCGACGCATGGTCTACCCAGATCGTTACAAATGCGGCAATGTCACCGGCTGGCGTGCGCAACACGAGATCCCAGTCGCCGGTATAGCCGGGCAGCGAGCGCGCAAAAGCATACCGTTCAGGGGTCATTTTGGTGCTTTGAAAGGCACTCCGTTGCGCATCAGAACGGTCTTGATTGGCAGCATCGCCCGTAGGTAGTTGACGAACCTCCCAGCCCTGTGGAATCTCGTAATGTGGTGCGTCATTTGGGTCCATCAGGTGCATACGAAAGAGCGGATCTCCCTTGTGATACCCCAGACTGCGCAATATGTCCGTCCGATCCACATGGCGATCAAATGCATAGACGAGTCCCGCGGGAGGGGTCTTGGCGGCGACATCCGCCAAGATTGCCGATGCGAGTCCTGGGACAGCGGTGTCGTAGAGAATGTCCGCATCGTCACCGGCACGCCACACAAACCCGACGAGGGAGTCGTCGAGGTACCACAGGGTAGCACCACGGATCCCTGTGTCGTCGGGGGTGGCGGCACGCCACCACGACAAATCACCCGGCAGGGCGTAGACATACGGCGCCTGCTGAAACCACAAGCGTGCAACCAGCCGCTGCATCGCCACGAAGTCCACAGGCTGCTCATAGGAGCGCGTCACGAACATGCGCTGCTCCTAGAACAACATGGCGCCGGCTTCGCGGGCGATGCGGCGCACCCGGTCGGCGTCTTCGGTTTTGCCTTTGAGGGTGTATTCCTCCGAGATTTCGTTGAGTTGTTTGATAACCCCGCTCGTGATGGACGCGATGTTTTCGCGGATATAGCGCGTCGGACTGTCGCTATCGAGCAGTGCACGGACGGCGCGGGCATCAGGGGTAAGGGCAGAATCTTTCACCTGAGCCGTCAACGCGATAATCTCGGTGAGACGAGCCACCGCTGCGTCGTCGCCGGCACGTTCGGCCATTGTGCGCTGGCCATCGAGCAATATGTCGAAGACCTCGTCGAGTTCACCGAGGTGTGCAGTCAGCGTGGTCGTCATGTCTTCTGAAGCAAAGACGGTATCGAGGATTTGCCCGGCGCGGGTATAGGCCGCTTCGAGGTTCGCTTGGATTTCTTCGTAGAGTGCCAGGATGCGTGCCCGCAGCGTACTCAGTGTGGTGACGGTGGCCTCGTCGTCGGCGTTCTGCGCGTCGAGTATTTTTGCGTTGAAAATGTCAAAAAACGTATAGTCGATGGTCTCTTGATTGGTCTGCATCAACGCACGGACGGCATCATCATCGGGTGCGGTGCGTAGTTGTTCGATGAGCAGTTCGTAGGCAATCGTTGCATCGCCACCAATGAATTGGGTAACTTTTGCTTGCAACGCGGCGAGCTGTGCCATACCTTCTTGGTCGCCACTCATGGCACTGGCGTCGACGAATGCTGCCAATGTCGATTTGAACTCGTCGTCGATGTCTGCCTGATTGGCTTGCAGGGCGTCAAGCAGGGCTGCATCACTGGTTGACATGCCCTCCAGCAACTGACTGATGATATCGATGCGCTTGCGTTGGGCGGCCATCATTTCTTTGGTGATGCCGTCACCCTCGAGGACTGCTTCGATAAGCGTCTGCATAGTCAAGAATTTGCGTGGCGAGAGGAGGTAGCCCTTGGGCAGCTCTGCCGGCAAGCTTTGCATCAGCATCCCTGTGATGCTCCCCACGAAGCGTTCGACCTCGGCGCCTTTGGTACTGGCCATCAGTTGCTGTGGGATGTGGACAAAGCAGAACTGCTTGGTGGCATCGTGGTAGACCAATGGTGCAGCGAGGCTGATGGGTGCACCACAGGCGGTGCATTGGGCGGAGTTCAGTCGTCCTCCAACCAAGATGTTTTTGAGTTGCGGTTGTTCATTGGCATCGATAAAATTTATCACACCGACCCGGATTGGGGCTTGACAACTCGGGCAGGCGACTTGGGCCATCTGTGGGGGTGCGGAAGTCATGAAAATCCTTTCACAAGCAAATGCAACAATGCTTCTATTTTACCGAGAATCTCGTGATGGTGCTTGCCAATTGCACGATCTACACAGGGGTATCGGGACGCGCTGCGAAAACGTGGTCTCAGAACACAAGAGTTGCGAGATTTGCGTGCAGCGTATAGACTGTATGTATCCAAACCGTTCAGGAGCATCATAATGTCTAATACACAACGTCCTGCACGACGTTCTACGGCCTACACACATGCGGCATATACCCGGTGTGCGGGGACGGCAATCGAAGCAACACCGGATGCTGCAGAGATGACCGAGATCCGCGCTGCGATGGAAGCAGCACGTCGTGAACGGCAGAGTGTCCAAGAGACGCTGACGAGTATCGATGCATATCACGCCCGCAGTTTGGCGCTCTATCGCCAGCCGCGCTTCGGGGTGCTTGCACTCGATGGGTGGTTGATTGCAGATGTCATCGAGAGCATTGGTGAGCCACCGATCGTCGAAGACGAAGAGGATCCTGCGTTCACGGACTACATCGTCCGTGCACTCGACGCTATCATGTCGGCACGTATTCGGCGTGCACTGTCGGAACAGTCACAGCGTTTTCTGCCGGCGTTGATTGCCGAAAACGATATCGAAGGTGCAGTGTTGCTTGCCAACAACGCATACATGACGTTGATGAGTAGTGCAGCGACCCCGTTGATGGTCCAATCCATGGTGAGTGGTTTGGCTGCCTATTACGATGAGTTGCCCGACGAAGAATAACTTCTCCGTACCTTTTGCACCTCCTGTGACGGTATAGGTCACAGGAGGTGTTTTTATGTTTGCACATATTTTTTCGTGCGCGCTCCGTGGGTTGGATGGTGCTTTGGTCACGGTGGAAGTCGACATCGCCGGCGGGCTTCCGTCGTTCACCGTGGTCGGATTGGCAGATACTGCAGTCCAAGAGAGCCGTGAACGCGTCAGAGCCGCCATCCGTAACAGTGGATTTGCCTTCCCCATGCGGCGGATCTCGGTGAGTTTGGCCCCTGCTGATATGCGTAAAGGGGGACCAGCGTACGATCTGCCTATTGCTGTGGCGATGTTGATGGCCACCGAACAGCTTCGGAGCACACATACCAAGACAGCGTTTTTGGGGGAACTCGGATTCGATGGCAGTCTGCGCAGCACCGACGGGATGCTGCCGATGGTGATTGCCGCCCGCGAAGCCGGTATGACCCATGTTGTGGTCCCCCGGGCTGCAGCAGCCGAGGCAGCACTTATCCGTGGGATCCGCATTGTGCCGTGTGCGACCTTGCGCATGGTGGTCGAGTATCTCGAAGCACGGATCCGAATTGCAGCACCTGATCCCCTGCCGACACCGGACCAGAGTGCCGACATGATCGACTTCGCCGAAGTGCGGGGCAATCAGCACGCCCGACGCGCCCTCGAAGTCGTGGCTTCGGGTGGACATAATATCCTTTTGACGGGAGCACCTGGCTCCGGCAAAACGATGATGGCACGCGCGTTGTGGGGCATTTTGCCGTTGTTGACGGATGCCGAAACGCTCGAAGTCGCCAAGATCCGCAGTGTGGCTGGGATCCTTGGTCGGGATGGGTTCATGTCACGGATGCGGCCGTTTTGTGCGCCGCACCATACGACCTCTATCGCAGGGCTTGTCGGTGGTGGTGCTGCCCGGATCAAACCGGGCATGGTGACGTTGGCGCATCGTGGGGTACTTTTTTTGGATGAGCTCCCTGAATATGGAACCAAACTCGAAGTGCTGCGCCAACCATTGGAGGACCGTACGATCACGATTAGTCGAGCGCACGGATCGGTGTTGATGCCGGCTAGTGTTCTGCTCGTTGCGGCGCGCAATCCATGCCCGTGTGGGTGGCGTGGGGACCGTGAGCGCGCATGTACCTGTCGCAGTAGCGAAATCGAACGCTATGCGAGACGCGTGAGTGGTCCCATCCTCGACCGTATCGACATGCATCTCGAAATGCCCCGGATAGCAATTGGTCAACTCCTTTCGGTCGCACGGGGTGAATCAACAGCAGAGATTCGGGCACGGGTAGACGTGACTCGGGCCCGTCAGTATGCACGACAAGGGTGTACCAATGCTGATATGACGCAGCTCCAGCTCAAACAATGGGCAACCCCCGATGACGCGGGCACTACATTGTTGGCCCGTGCAACCGAAAAGCTGATGTTATCGGCGCGCGCATATTTTCGCATCTTGCGTGTCGCGCGGACCATTGCAGATATCGATGGCAATCTGCACGTACAGAGTGCTCATATCGCTGAAGCGTTGCAGTATCGCGGGCAGTTCGATGCAACGCGCGATACATAGGCACCGTATAATGCAAGGAGATATTCAGAAAGGGGTTCCGATGCAGCAACCAAGTACGTTCGGTATGGTGGCGATGTGTGTCGTCGTCGTCATTCTCATCAGGATGCGCAAAAACGCACTTGCTGTGGGGCAAAAAAATCGCGCAACGGCGTTTCTTTCTGCGATGGTGGCAGGCTTAATCCTGTTTTTGAATGCAGCGCTCCGCATGCAAACGGACCTGCTCGAGCCGTATCAGTCGAGCATTGCAATTATTGCATTCACCCCGATTTTGATTGCAGGTGGGTTTTTGGTGCGGGCAGCATTAAAGGGCGAAGCAACGCAGATTAGTGCCGAAGCAAAGCGTCAAGCAGATGCATTTAAAGCATCACGGCAGGCCCCGCACGATGACAAAGACTCCTGATCCGTTGATTGCTGCTGGATTGCATGCCTTTAATGCGGGCCAGTGGGATGATGCATTCATGCAGTTTCAGACGTTCTGGTTGTCTGCACGCAGCCACGAATCCAAAGCATTGGCACAGTATGCCAATGCACTCAATCAACTGCGTCTCGGATTGTCCACCGCTCCACGTGTCATGTTGGGTCGCGCACTCGAACTGACCGCCGACGTGCCGCGTGCGACAGGGATCAATATCGTTCGCATGCGCGCAGATATCGTCGAACTCCTCGCTGATTGGCCGTCGGACGGGACTGGGATTGATCCAGACCGGTTACACGCATGTACATTGGAATGGCAATCATGACAGAGCTTGTGTTTGTATCGGAGCGTGCAGCATATCTGCCGGGTACCAATAACCTCGGCATCATCGTGGCTGAGGGGCGTTCGGCGATTGCCGTTGATACGGGCATCGACAAAGAAGCAGCCCGGCTGTTGCGACGTGCCTGCGAGGCAGCAGGACTGAGCTTGCGTACGGTCTTTTCGACACACCATCATGCAGACCATGTGGGCGGTAATGACTACCTGGTCCGCAACATCGCTGGTCTAGAAGTGTATGCCCCGCGGCGCGAAGCGGCGTTTATCGAAGACCCCTACCTCGAACCGATGTACCTTTCGTCGGGCGCTCGACCGCTTGGTGCACTCCACAACAAATTTGTGATGGCCACACCATCGCCCGTGCATCACCGCGTCGAGCCAGGCGTGCTGTCCATCGCCGGGGTCGAACTCCTCGTCGTGCCTATCCCAGGACATTCGTTGGCACAAGTAGCCGTTGTCATCGACGATGTGTGTTTTGCAGCAGATGGGTTTTTTGGGCAGCGGGTATTGAACAAATATGGTGTTCCATATGCGCACGACGTCGCCGCACAGTGTGCTTCGTTCGATGTCTTGATGCAGTTGTCGGTATCGCAATGGATCCCTGGCCATGGGGATGTGGTCGATCGTGCTGGCCTTGCATCGACGCTGGAGGCGAACCGCGCGGCAGTATTGCACAGTCGGGAGCTTGTGTTGGCAGCAATTGCCACACCACAGACACTCCCCGCGACGGTTGCTTTCGTACAAAAAACATTCGCGATGCCATCTGCTTCGGTCGCGCAGTACGCGGTGTTTGCGTCGGGGATTGCAGCGTACCTCAACTGGCTGGTGGCTGATGGCGCTGCGGTGGCCGAACTGAGCGACGTAGGCATCGTATGGCGGGCAGTATGACCATCCATCGCTCGACCTTCCGCGCGCGCTATGCCGAAACAGACGCGATGGGCGTCGTACACCATGCAGCATATCTGCCGTGGCTCGAAGTCGGACGTGTCGATTTGCTCCGGGCGACGGGGGTCCCATATACTTTAATCGAAGAGCGCGGTTTTCTCATCGTCCTGTCAGACGTGCAGGTGCGGTACCGTAGTCCCGCGCGGTTTGACGATCTTGTGACGATAGAAACTCGGCTCATCCTCCTCAAAACACGCCATCTGAGTTTTGGCTATCGCGTTCTGTTGGAGTCTACGGGCACGCTCTGCGTCGAAGCGCGTACGGACCATATCGTGGTGAGTCGTTCCAGCATGCGTGCAACCCAATTGCCATCAGACCTCGTGGCCATCCTCACACCATGGGTGTCTGCAGCAGATTGACCAACGCACATGAGCATCAGTATCGGCACACCATGGTGTCGACTCAAGCCGTGCCGTCCTGCGACTCGTACCTGCAATCATCTCTCCCAGCAATGTAATATGATACGCGTTGACAGCGTTCTGCTGCGATATGTCTAGACAGCAGTCGGAACAGGCGGCGCACTGAGATGTTTGGTGGTATTATCTGTCAATCGTTACGAAGCGGCGCACACCGAATGTGCAATGACACACGCGCGGACTTGGGTATTGGCACAAGACGCACCAGCGGGGCATGGCACATGATGGGGGCGGCCGCGACTCTTGCGGACACAAAGGAGTGTGACATGGTGAATTGGACATCGGGGTTCATTCAATCCG
>CAIPUQ010000274.1 GCA_903868295.1 uncultured Roseiflexaceae bacterium | reverse complement strand
GCACGCGCGTGGATCCCCGAACAGGCACTCGCGGCGATGCGGGCAGCGCCCGCCGACATGAACAGTGTCGGCTACCGCGACGTCAGCAATGCCTTGCTGGCGGAAACAAAGCGATGGATTGTCGCGTACCCCGGTGCGGCACTCTCACAGGGTTTGCACTTGCTCTGGGCAATGTTGACGATCCCTGTCGAAATGCGCCGGCTCAATGATGGCGGTGTGTACACGATTATCGAACATCCTGCATCCGTGGCGGTGTGGGCGTATCGAGTCCTCTGTGCAGGTGCCATGGCGCTCCATGGCTGGCTGATGGTGCGTGTGCTGTGGCGCCGGGATTGGCGCAGTGTGTGGTGGTTGCATGCGACGGTCATCTGTGCGATTGTCGGGATAAGCGCCCTCACCGAAAACGGCGAGCAAGCGCGCTTCATTGCTGCGATGGTCCCGGCATTGCTGTGCCTACCGTTTGGTCTATTGGTGGTGGCGTTCCGCCGTATGCAGAACGAACGGAAGCCCGTATAATACCCACATAACCCTACAGCGGGTCGGTATGCTGATCAACAAAGGAGTACCTCATGGATGGATATGGAATTACCCTGTTTTTGCACTCGTGGTTGCGCTGGGCAGTGGTCTTGACCGCTGTGATGACGCTCGTTCCTTCGATTGTTGGGTGGCGCAATGGCGCACATTGGGATGACACAAAAAGCAAGTGGGCGTCGTGGTTTGTGAACACGACGAGCATCCAGCTGGTGCTCGGCTTGTTGCTCTATGGTGTCTTCAGTCCCGTGTTGCAGAAGGCTTTTGCCAACTTTGGCGGGGCCATGAAGGACGGCGTGTTGCGCTTCTGGGCGGTCGAACACATGATGATGATGGTCATCGCTGTGGCGTTCGCACACATTGGTGCCGCGCGCGTGAAGAAAGCATCGAGCGACGTTGCCAAACATCGCGTGGCAGTGATTTTCTTCGGGTTGTCGATATTGATTATTGTGGCTTCGATTCCATGGCCTGGTTCAGGAGCAGACCCACGGCCGTTGTTCCGCTTGGCATTGCCCTAAATGACCATAGACCTGCGTGAACGCATCCTCATCGAGGCCGCGATGCGGTTTGTGGCATCGGGGTATCATGCGGTTTCGATGCGCGAGATAGCCGAGGGTGTGGGCGCTTCGAAGGCGTCGATTTATTACCACTTCACCGACAAAGAGTCTCTGTTGTTGGCGATTATGGAACATTCCTTGGTGCAACTTCAGCGGATTGTCACGCAGGCAACACATCACAGCGGTTCCATCGACGAGCAACTCACCATTATTGTGGCGGGGTTGCTCGATCTCGATGGTGTCCAACGTGCGGCGATGCGTTTGGCCATGGTCGAGCTCCAACATCTGCGAGACACGGACCGTGCGTCGTTCGGCGTGCGCTACGAGCAACAGTTCATCGGGCCGATACGGGCCATCCTCACCGCGGGGATACAGGCAGGGACGGTACGGCAGCTCGACGTGATGTTGACGACATGGGCGTTTCTGGGGATGTTGTATCCGTTTTCGATGTCGTCGCATCGCAACCGTGACGCCCGTGCGCAGAGTCAAGCGCTGGTCGACCTCTTCCTCGGCGGCATTCGCTCCTGACCATTGCATAGCCATGCCGGTTGTGCGTTTGGCTCGTTGCGGTGCCGAATAAAGCCACGCGGTGGGTTGGGGGAAGTCGTACGGGAGATGCTCGGCGTGCGGTTTTCGTTGTTCTCAGGCACTCCAGAACGTACACGGTAGACTGTCGTACCAACAGAGGTTGCGCCGCAGCGCACACACAACGCCCCAGGAATCGTGCCTGGGGCGTTTTTCATATCAAACTGCGTGATGCTGCAGCAATGGTGCTACGCGGTCGTGCTGGGGAGTGGGGCTGCCGCGGCGCGGGCGACTAGCTCGGCGGGCGTGATATCGGCGAGGGTGCGCAGGCGCAGGGCTGTGTCGGGCATCCAGGCGTCGACCAGGGACGGGATTGGTACCGCGACGGAGCGCATACCGGCACGGTTGGCGGCGGTGACCCCATGGGCCGAGTCTTCGAAGACGAGGCAATCTGCCGGGTGTGCGGCCACATTGGCGGCAACCGTCAGAAAAATCTCGGGCGACGGTTTGACGGCACTGACGTCGTTGGACGTCACGATGGTGGCGAAATGCTGAAAAATACCGTGTTCGTGGAGCCACCGATGGACCCAATCGCGGGTACCGCTCGAACCAACCGTCAACGTG
>CAIPUQ010000273.1 GCA_903868295.1 uncultured Roseiflexaceae bacterium | reverse complement strand
TGTTTGCACCGCAAAATCCCCTATCGCGTCCTCGGTCGGCGACCTTTTTTTGAGCGACGTGAGGTTGCTGCCTTGGTCGATTACCTCCAAGTGGCTGCAGAATGGCAGCATGCCGTTGATACCGACACCGCGGCGTTGGTGATGTCGATTGTCAATATGCCGAACCGATACCTCAGTGGCGACACCATCAAAGCAGCACTCCGCGATGCAAAGGCCCAAAGTCGCACTATTGCCGAGCTTTTTCATGCGCTTGCAGATCCGAGTCGATCCCCGTTGACGCGCGTTGCACGCGATCGTATGCGCGACCTCGCCGACACGCTGATTCGACTCAACGAACTCTGGCGTCAGACGCAACCCGTCCAGGTAGCCTTCCAGACAATCCTGGCAACGACCAATTATCTGGCACATTTCACCAACTACTACGGCAACGGTTCCGAATCGAGTGACCGCGTCAGCTGTGTCATGCAGTTTATCGATTATGCCAAAGGTTCTGGATTAACCGTGGGTGATTTTGTGACACACTTCCTCGCGCTGAACCATACCTTTGGGTATCCCGAGGAACAACAAATATTGTTTACAACGGTGTATCGAACCAAAGGCCTCGAGTTTGACTATGTTTTTATTCCCCGTGCCCAAGAGGGGTATATGCCGGTCTTGTTGAGCGATACGCTCCAGGTCTGGGACAAAACACGCAGTGCACGCCCCACTCGGATCAGCTCTGATAGTATCGAAATGGAACGCCGCCTGTTTTATGTTGCCATAACGCGTGCCAAACGGGCACTCTACATCGGTGTCTCTGCACCGCCACCTTCTGGTGATGCAATCGACAGCAAGCCGGTTGAACCATCGCGTTTTTTGTACGAGATGCGCCTCGAACCGACCGCAGCGGTGATGCGGCATCTCCCTGCAGCAGTCGGCGGTGGTACGTTACTGCATCTCCTCGACGCACTCAAAGAACACGGTGCCTCGGATGTGTTTTTGCAGCAACTGTTGCGGTATTTCTCCAATCGACCAGGTGTTGCACGCATGATCGGCAATGAGCGCATCCCGCGCTGGAGTCCAATCGTGCGGGTGACTGCGAGCACCCCGGTACGCCGCAAGAGCAAAGCCCCCATGCTCCCCTGGTGGGCAACCGTCGACGGTGCACGCACCACCGATGGTGAGAACGAACACTAATCAGCACAGATGCGTTCGACGCTCTCCCGATGCAACTGAATGAGCAGTTCATTCGGATAATTTTTCCCTTGGTACCCCCCGGCGAGGCATGCTGCAATCTTCAGGTTATGTCGCCGTACCCACGTATCGACCAATGCATCCCGTGTGCGCAGCATGTCGCTAGTTACTCCTGTCAGCCTGCCTATATCACACCCTTCATAACTGTCCATCCCGGCATTGTAGATAACCACGTCTGCAGGTTCTACCAGTGCATCGAGGTCTGCGAGCAGTGCGTTGACGGTCGGGATGTACGTCGTGGCGGTGTGCACATGCACCCGGCGGTGGGGTACATTCGGTGTGTATGATTCGTACTGAGCGGTTGTCAGATCATAATGGGTTACATTCTCCCAGCCAGCGATGATATCGTGGGTCCCACCGCCGCCGTGTGCGTCAAAATCCAGGATGAAGACGTGCCGCGCTCCGGCAGCCAGCGCTTCGCCCGCAGCAATGGCAACGCCATTGAATGTGCAGAAGCCGCCTCCACGTGCCCGGGACGCATGATGAAAACCCGATGCCAGTGCATATGCACGACCGTCCCGCATGGCCGCGTGGACTGCTGCGACCATTGCACCGCACTGCGCGGTCACCGAGGTCCACGTGTGTGGATCCCATGCAAAGTTTTGTGATTCTGCGAGCTCCTGTGGCTCACCTGTTTCGATCGCAGATATATAGGCGGCTGTGTGATAGCGTTCGAGGATGGCGCGCGTGACTGGTTCAGGGACAGTGATCTGGTACCCACGCTGCTCGAGCGCACGCGCTACATCAGATCCTTTTTTCGTGGTGTCAAATGCAACACTGGTCTGTGTGGTGAGAGGGTTGAAAAAGATAGCAGCCATTGGATGTTCCTCCCCGGTATCGTCGGATGTAACACGCTACAAAAAGAAGATATATGGCAGTATCTTGCGACGCTGTCTGTGCGGGTGTCCATCATTTGCTGTTAAAACAGTAGTTTTTGTCCACAATTGTGGACGTAAAAATGCGGTATAGTTACGTTATACGTGAGTAATGATATCACAGGTTAAGGTCATACGCGCATGGACAAGAAACTCGCGCTTCGGATTGCTCCCATTACGGCTGATGAGCTCCATATTGACGAACATGTTGTTATGGCACTGGGGAATGCGACAAAGCAAATCATCACGCACGGTGCGTATATCAATGCGGACGGTGAGGATGTCTACCTCGAAGACGACCAAGAACTTGCCCGCGCAAACACCATTGTCTATACCCCGCACCAGATGATTCCCGCTGCGCGGGCAAAGTATCCCGTGTTGTATGGGTTCGTCCATAATCAGACAACCCTCACGGTGGCACACGAGCGCTACAAGTTGGGGTACCGGGTCGTACTGCTTAATTGTTCTACATTGGCAGATACGCTCACGACATCACCGCAGTTGTACCGCGAATCGATTTTGCGGTCGTCGAGTTTGTTGTATTGCATCGAAGGTGCCCCGCTTTTGGCAGACGCACGTGATGCGTTCCGTGATGATACCATTGTGGTCAGTCCAGAGGTACCGATTTTTCGCAGTCACGAAGGGGATTTATTGCGTAGCCCTTGGCACGCAGACATCGTCACCGCTGCACCAGTTCATGCGGTCGATGTGCAGCTGTATGCACCTAGTCGCGCAGCAGAAATCCCGTTGGCGATGGCTCGACGTGCCGAGCGACTCGTCGATGCTGCCGCCGCGACGTCGGCAAATGTCCTTGTGCTCGGTGCGTGGGGATGTGGTGTGCACGGCAATGATCCTGAGCTTGTCGCCACCGTGCTCCGAGTGGCATTCGAACGACCTGCGGCGCGATCATTTGCCATTGTCGATGTTGCAGTCGCAGATACTGATCCGGTGACGCCCCTGTATCAGACATTTGCGAAACACTTCCATGAAAAGATTTTTTGACGTTCCGACGGCGTCTATTTTGGTGTAAAGTACTGTCAGTGTACCGAAGAGGGTCTATGACCACGGATCAGCATGTCCGGCTCTACATTGACCAACTCCTCGCGGATTTTCGCACGGGATTTGAGCCATTTGTGATTACTGTTTTGAAAAGCACGCATGGTGCTGATTGGTTTACAGTTTTACGAAATACTCCTGATTTGCGCGCCCCAATCGACGCACGGAACCTGCGGCTCGATGCGACTGCCCTGGTCCGCATCATCCTTGCACATTGGGATAGTACGTTTGGCCGCGTGTTGTCGGCTAGTGATCGCTCGCTGCTGTACGAAATCCGATCTGTTCGTAATCGCTGGGCTCACCAAGCATCGATACCCCTCGATGATGTCGACCGCTTGGCCGATAATGTCATCCGACTATTGACGTCCATTGGGGCGGAACACACCGGCAACGTCAGCAGACAGCGTGAGGCGTTCCGTGTGCAACGCTACGCCCCTCTTGCTGCACGCAAGGCGTGGCGTACCCCCGCAGTATGGCTCGCAGCATTGGTTGTCGGGCTGGTGACGACACTTTCACTCGGATACGGTGTCTATGCGGCACTCGGGCTGAATTCCCCTACGCAGGTAGAGCCCTTCCAAGGACGGGCCACGGCAGATGCACGCGAAGGAGCGGCGACACTCCCCACGCGCGATGGGGAACAGAGTCAACCGACGTATACGCCGATTGCCCCCAAAGCAATCGTTGCAACCCAAGTGGTGGATCCGACTTTTGTGGCTTCTGAATCGTACCCATGTCAGCCTGGCCAAATCAAAGGGAACGCACGCACGATGATCTATCACCTGCCCGACGGCATGT
>CAIPUQ010000272.1 GCA_903868295.1 uncultured Roseiflexaceae bacterium | reverse complement strand
CGCCTCCCTCACATGCTATACTATTTTCGCACTATTACAGGCGGAGTGTTCCATGCCTTCTGAATTTGACCCAACGTGGGATTACAGTACCCAACTCGTTCACGTTGGTGAACGCCTCGTACACCCGCCTGGTCGCCCCACAACCACTCCCCTCTATTCGTCCTCGACCTATTACCACGAGTCCCTTGACGCATTCAATGAAGCGCTTGCGGGTCATGGGTATGCCTACGGCCGCAACGGCAACCCGACCAACGTCGCATTCGAACATGCAGCTGCCATCGCCGAAGGTGGTACCGCGGCAGTGAGCACAGGTTCGGGCATGGCTGCGATTTATACTGCATTGCTGGCTGCAGGTCGCGTCAACGGGCGACCGCTCCGTACGATTGTTGCTCCACGGGATGTGTATGGTGCGACAACGGTCATGTTGCGCGATTTTTTTGCACCCAACGGCGTCCAGATCCTGACCTGTGACATGACGGATCTCGCTGCCTTCGACGCGCTTTTGGCCGCACATACGGTTGATCTGGTCTATGTCGAGCAACTGTCAAATCCATTATTCCGCGTTGTCGATATGCATGCCATTTGTACACGTGCACAGGCCCACGGTGCGCGGACGGTTGTCGACAATACGATTGCGACGCCGATTGTCCAAAAACCACTCCTCCTCGGCGCTGACTTCGTCTGCCATAGTGCAACAAAGTATTTTGCCGGGCATGGCGATGTCTCGGGCGGGATTGTGGTTGTACGTGAGGCCGCAACGGCAGCCGCCCTCGCACACAACAACGCCACACTCGGGATGGTGCTCGGACCGTACGAAGCACAACAGATTTTGCGTGGCATCAAGACAATGCCGCTCCGTGTAGAGCGCCAGAATGCGAATGCCAGCGTGGTTGCCGCATGGCTCGCGACACACCTGGCGGTTGCACGCGTGCATTATCCAGGGCTAACGACACATCCAGATCACGCAACGGCACTGCGCACATTGGGTGGTCGTTTTGGTGCGATGTTTGCGTTTGAGTTAGCACCGACGGTCGATTTGGAACGTTTCGTTGAACGGCTGCGCATGATCTTGATGGTGAGCACATTGGGCGACATCTACACTATGATTTCTATACCCGCATTAGCATCGCACCGTGGATTGACTCCTGACGAACGAGCGGCACGCGGCATATCAGATCAGCTCATCCGGGTATCGATTGGGATTGAAGCAGTCGATGACATTATTGCTGATTTTGCGCATGCATTGGGCTAAGGCAAACCGATGCGGGTAGCAGCATTTGCTTCAGGCAGCACGGGCAACGCAACGCTCATCACCACCCCTGATGGCGCATTACTGTACGACGCAGGACTCCCACAACGAGCAATTGCGGCACAGTGCGCAAGCCTCGGAGTAGCGCTGAGTTCCATTCGCGGGGTCTTTGTGTCGCACGAACACACCGATCACACGACGAGCGCTGTTGCACTGGCACGGCGCTATCAGATCCCGTTGATTGCAACGATGGGCACGCTTCGTGCGCTCAAAATTCCGGCAGGCGTCGAAACTATCGCCTGCCGAGCGGGTGACACCCTTGCATTCGGTGCGTTTTCGATACTCCCCATCCGCGTGAGTCATGACGCGCAAGAGCCCGTCGGGATAACATTGCGCTACGGCGAACGGACGGTGTCCATCGCAACGGATTTGGGTGAATGGGACCAAACACTCCTCGATGCCTGTCGCGATGCCGAACTCATCATCATCGAATCAAATCACGAACGCGAACACTTGATGCAGTGTGGGTACACCGCAGCGCTCAAACAGCGCATCGCGAGTCGGACCGGGCATCTCGACAACGTCCAAGCAGGGACTTTTTTGGCGCACCTGGCTGCTGATGGCAAAAAACGCACCGCATGGCTGGCCCACTTGTCGCAAGAAGCAAATACTGCCACGGTTGCGCTACGGAGCGTCACGTCTGTTCTCAAGTTTCACCAGTGCGAGGCACAGTACCGCTCGATTGTGGCATTGCCGCGACAAAAAACCGTTGTCTGGGGGGATGCCCAACGGAGCTTTCAACTCGATTTGTGGGCAGATCCTCAATAACAGAACATTTGTTCTGATTTGTGCTATACTCCTCCACAACGGGCATTCGCCCGGAGCGGGGGATTTATGATTCGTTTTGGCGTCAGCACAATTGGCCATCGCCCACGGCAAACGACGGTGCTGTCGTTGCATGCATTGTTGCTTCACGCAATTCACGAAGGATTGCGCGTTTGTCGCATCCCAGCTGCATACATTGCGCCACTCGCAGAAGCAAGCGCCGAGCCGTTGCGCATCCTTGTGCAGCAATACGAACTACGGTTGGTGGTGCATGCACCGATAGTTGCACCACATCGACTCGAAGAATGGTTCGCCACGGTGATTGGGTTCTTTGCACAACTCGATGCCGCAGACGCAGTCATCATCTGCCATCTCCCACGGCTCAGTCGTGCCGACCAGGCGATGTTCGAACGGCTCCCCGCATGGATTGTGCGCCATCTCGCCATCGAATTGACGCATCAGCCAGCCGCTGAACTCATTGCCAGCATTCGCGGGTACGTCGTACCGGTCGTTTTCGACACGCTCCACTACGATTCTCAGCTCCCATGGCCGTACCAACCGATCGATACGATGTTTCTCTGCATGGCGAGCTGGCAGGGGCGGACGCCACTCATACACCTCAGCACGCAGGCAACGGCAGTCGGCATCCGTGACTCACCGCCGCCGCGTGGGCAGCACAGTGATGTACTCGCCCCAATGGGCGCAATGTGGGTGGTGCGGTCGCTTTTGGACGCTGGCCACGACGCAGATATCGAAATCGAGGCAGACGGTGGCATGCTCGCATATCGACATCTCCACGAGACGATATCGCGCCACATTCCCGAAATAACACCCACGTACACCCTCAGGAGGCGGAATGAGCCAACACCCAACAACATTACTGGCACTGTTGAAGCGCCCGCGTGACGAACAACGGTTACTCGATGCCATGACCTACCATCTCCCGCTCGGGCAGGCATCGTACGTGCATGGGACCACCGAGATAGCGTTTTATGTGGGTGGGTGGCACCCGCAGTCCCCTTGCTGCGTGCGGTACCATGCAACCATCGTCGATGCCGTGATTACTACCCGTGCTGCGTATATCGTCGATGAGCCGAACCATCCGCGTGCAACCGATCGATATCTGGTTCTGACCGTGAGCGATCTCACAACGTGCGATCCGCTTATCGCCAGCGAGCGCTGGCGGCGTATTTCGCTCCACCGCATCAATACTGAAGCGCTGCATCGCACCCCCGAGCTTGGGCAGATCCAGCGCACCGCACGGCGGATGCCACCGTCAACGGACACGTGGGAATGGTAGAGTGCTACGGGCACTCATTTGCAAAAGTGGTGACATCCGTGATGAGCCTCCCCGGCTCCTCGGTCAACGCATGGAACAAAAGCTCAGAGTGGCCTCTACCTGGGTATGGGGTGAACGTCACGGGCACACGAGCAGCAGACAATGCGTCTGCATATTGCTGCGACATGCT
The DNA here is from genome assembly GCA_903868295.1 of uncultured Roseiflexaceae bacterium. Taxonomy (GTDB): domain Bacteria; phylum Chloroflexota; class Chloroflexia; order Chloroflexales; family Roseiflexaceae; genus UBA965. The sequence goes on along the minus strand of CAIPUQ010000272.1, from coordinate 5,187 downwards.
TATGTCTACCGTGTCATCCGCATCACCGTGTATCAGGAGTGTCCGGGGGAATACTGCCAACGGCTGGAGTCGCGGCGATGTCTCGGTGAAGCCTTCGACACCGCCCATTACCGCGGTCATCACGGGAGCAGTCCGACCATTTGCATATTCGTAGGCGTACTGTTCGGCGATGTCATAGACACCACTAATCCCAAAATACCCGCAGAGTGCAGGTTCGGTCGTCGTCAGCTGCTGGACGGCGGGGTCGAGAAGCGCCATGGCACTTAATTGCGCACCGGCAGATTGTCCCCCCACAATAATGCGGGTTGGATCACCGTTGTACGACGAGATATTTTGCTTTGTCCAGGCAATAGCGTTGGCGACATCTTTTACCATGCTCGGATAGGTGGCATCTGGGTAGAGTTGATAGGCAGGTACGACGACAATCATCCCTTGCGGGACGAGCTTTTGGGCAACGAGCGCATACAATTCTTTGTTGCCTGAATTCCAACTGCCGCCGTAGATGTACACCACCACGGGGTGTTTCTCATTATCGTCAGGTCGATACACATCGAGCAATTGATGTGCCTTGGGCCCGTAACTGATGTTCTTGGTGAGGTACGGATATTCTTCGTAATACGTTCTGCCTACCCGTACGACATTCATCAGGCGTGCATTGAACACGATTTCTTCGCGAAAATACACCCCTGCAAGAGTTAAGATCAGCAAACATCCCGCGAGGATGCGCTTCCACAGTGACGAAAACATCGAGTCCTCTTTCTCAGCTCAGAGCCGATTGTGTTTGCATTATCGACCGAATGATTCCCAGCGCGTCACCGGGCTACGCGCAGCGCCGTCACTCGAACCATGGATAACGAGTCCACTGCCACAGTGTGTTGCTATTTCGTGGACGGCATCCGCAGCGCTCGCGCTGCCGAGGATCGCGACTGTGCCACCGCTCCCTCCTCCGGTGATTTTGGCACCATACAGGCCATGGCTCGGCCCCTTGCTCCGGACTGCAGCTACAATCGCATCGGTGGCGTCTGACCCAAGCCCACACCCGGTGTAACTGTGGTGGGATTGATACATCAACTCACCGAGGATTGTCGCAGAGGTGACATCTTGATACCCACTCACCAGCTGCGCAAAGAGCTGTACCCGGTGATGCTCTGCGATGGGATGGTTGGCGGACGAACGCACTTGATAGACGCGGGTAGGATCGATTGTTGTGACGGCATCGCCGTGTGTACCGTAGCGCGTGGTGAAGTCCGCCCCGGTGATGGTTTCGGGCAAGACGTTGTGAAAGTATTCGGTATATTCTGATGGCGTAATGTTCGCGAGATACCCGTTCCAATGTGCGTGCGGTATCTGCTGCTGCTGTGCATACGCTTCGAGTATCCGCAACCCCATAAATGCACCGACCCGTACCGACCCATAGTCCGCACCACCGACCGAGTGTCGTACCCCTGAGTCGATGCCCCATACCTGCACATCACGCGGAAGCGAAATGCCGGGGAGGAGCTGCGCGGGTTGGCAGCGTAACGCGAGCAACGTGTCTGCCACACCGCATGCGGAAGTCATCTGGTCCATGACGCCGCACGGGGCACCGACAACGAGATTTTCGACCATCTGACACCACAGTGCCAGTGTCGTCGCCTCGATGTCGCGTCCGCAGGCAGCTGCGAGCGCACGCATGGTAGCGACTTCGATGGCAGCCGACGAACTCACCCCTTTGCCCAGTGGCACATCCGAATCGATGACAATAGTGACCCCGCCACTCAAATTAACACCCGTCTGATGCACCAGGATAGTCAATGCGCCAACAACATAGCCAGCCCAGGCGGTTGCTGGATTGGCCTGCACAACTGCGCGCACGGCTTCAACCGACACACCGAGTTCACACACATCTCGCGTCGCATAGGCCGCTCGTTGGTTGCCCAAGACCGATGCATCGGCACGACTTTCGATGAGGACACGGCCGTCGGAACGGTGCTGCACATATGCCACAGCAGCCAATGCAAGCGGTAACTGGAGCACCAACGAACCAGAATAATCAGCAATCCCACCCATCACGTCGAGGCGCCCGGGCGCACGGGCAACCCACACAGGCGCTGCCGGGTCGAAGGTTGTCGATAATGTGGATTGGACCGCATGCACGTCAATGTTCGGTGCCAATACGGTCATATTACGCCAAGGCATGATGTTCCTCCAGTGGCATATCGTGTTGACGCAACGCTTCTTGGAGTGCAGGTAACACGGTGGCGGCGAGCGCTTCATTGGCAAACGCGACCCACGAGACCGGCGAACCGACGTCGAGTGGCGCATCAAGGGCAGTACCGTTTGCTTTACAGACAACAATACCTGCTTCACGGGCGATCAGCTCGGTGCAGACATCGTACGGGTGACAACACAACATGGCGGTGTGTGCGTGTCGCGCTGACGGGGCAAGTAACAACGGCCGGACATCTGCCAGCCATCGGTCATGCCCGGCCAGCAACTCCGCAAACTGCCCGCCGGTCGATATGTACTGGTCTTCGAAGCAGAGCGCGCGGCCTGCAGGTGGTGCACCCAGCAACAACGTGACAACCATGTCATCCACCGCAGCCAGGCGGGCACGCTCGCCGGGGAAGAAGCGAGCGACATTACCGAATCCCTGCAAAATAGTCGTCGACTGTGAAGGTCGAACGGGTAGGACGATGTCGCCACCAGTGACCCGGTTGGAACGTCGGGCTTGTACCCCTTGCCCACGAATCGCCCAGTACTGGTCCGAGAGATGTTGCTTGACGAGTGGGATTTCGGTCATGACTGCAATCGTGATGTCAGACAGATTGGTCGCTGGCCCACGATATGGCGCAACCCCCGTCAAAATCCACGCAGATCGCTTTTGGTACATCAACCCACGCGTGCCATCGATGGGATCAACAATGATGATGTACGCCAGATCATCGTGCTGTACGCCCGCGGGGAAATCGCGTATACCCGATGCGCCCAGCCCTTCAGCAACCAATCGAAACGGCACCATTGCCCCCAATACAGAGAATTGTTCGATTAGGACAGCCTCGGAGACACGATCAATTGCAAAAATCGTATCTCCGCCTTCTTCGGCGTCTACATGCGCCAATTGTTCGAGCGCACTATCCTCACACGCACGGACCACTGCATCGCGTATATGTGCATGGATGTGCTGTATGTGTTCGCAGAGTTGACGTTCGATGCTCACCGGTTCGCTCCTTCGCTCAGATAGTGGAGGCTGCTGACAGCACGGAGTGCCTGTGCACTTGCTTCTGGAGAAGTGTCATTGAGGAAGTTGCCGCCGCCGACTTCCGGTCCTGCGAGATATTTGAGCAACCCAGGCTGCCGCAACGGCGGGTGGAAGGTAATGTACGCGTGAAAGTCGTCATAGCTACTCCCGTCCGTTGGCGCTTGATGCAACGGCATAACATAGGGGAACGACTGTTGCCAGAGATTATCAAAACGCACCGTTACCGCTTTGATTGCATCAGCCAGTGACGCTGACTCGCGGTCATTCAGCGCATGAAAATGCGCCACTTGCCGCTTCGGAACGATGTAGACCTCGTACGCATAGCGGGCGAAATACGGTACAAAAGCGATGGTGTGCGCGTCTTCGAACAAGATCCTGCGACCATCTTGGTGTTCTGCAGAAATAATATCAGCCATGAGCGCACGCCCTTCGGACCGCGCATAGTGGGTCATCGCCTCGTGTGCTGTTTGGATTGTCTTAAAGACGAAATTCGTGGCGTAGACTTGACCATGCGGATGCGGATTCGAGACGCCGACAACTGCTCCTTTGTTCTCGAAGCAGAGCACATGATTGACCTGTGCAAGCGCGCCGAGATCGAACGTCTGTTGCTGCCATGCAGCGACAACACGCTGGATGTGTGCAACGGGGAGCTCGGCGAGCGTGACATTATGAATGGGGCTAAAGCATATGACGCGGGCAATCCCGTCGGCACGTCGGGTTTGATACGGAGGTACGGGTGGGATTGGCTCGGGAGCGAGGGGCCCGACACACGGGTGATCATTATCAAACACATACACATCGCTGTATGGTGGGTTGTGCGTGCCGTGGATGCGCGGATTACCGGGGCACAGATAGCATGTCGAATCATATGCGGGCACATCGGGGAGCGGTGTATTGACGCGCTGACCGACCCACGGCCGATTCTGACGGTGGGCAGCAATAACGACCCATTCTTGCCGAAGTGGATGCCAGCGCTCTTCCCACATCCCAGCTGCATCGTTCATCTCGATTCCTTTTGTGTCATGGTATGGGTCTATTGTAAGTTGAAAACGGCGAAATGTGTCATTTTCTGCGTATTCAAAACTTCCACCCGCATAGCTGACCGAACGGGTCGGCCATTCACCGCTACAATAGAAAAGATTTTGAGGAGAGTGACGTGCGTATTGTCATCGTAGCCAACGCCCCTGTCATCCCAGACCGACGCCTCGGTGCCTGTATCGACGACGCAGATTACCTCATTGCCGCTGATGGGGGAGGACTGGTGTTGACCGCACTCGGCAGAGCTCCGCAACTATTGATTGGGGATCTCGATTCAATAGATGAAGCGAGTTTACTCTTTTTTGCGGCTGCAGAAAGTGAAATTCAGCGCTTTCCGCGTGAAAAAGACGAAACAGATCTCGAGTTAGCCCTGCAAGCAGCTGTGTCACTTGGTGCACATGCAATCGATTTATTTTGTGTGCTGGGTGGACGCTGGGATCACACACTCGCCACCATTGCAATGCTGAGTATGCCCATGCTCGCGAACATACACGTGCGGATTTATGCAGAACAACAGCGCATCGAATTGATTCGGACGGCGGCTGTCATCCACGGCACCGTCGGTGAGGTGGTGTCTCTGCTCCCGTTGACTCCGACCGTGAACGGCATTACGACCACGGGACTGGCCTATCCGCTGTTCGATGCAACACTCTACATGGAGCATTCGCGCGGGGTGAGCAACGTTTTGACTGATGCTGAGGCGCATGTCACCATCACCGATGGCTTATTACTCGTGATCCACACAGAATCGCTTTGATTGCTCCTAGAGGAAATCGACCACATTCACAACAGCATGTAAACAATTAACGGTATGTATCTTTTGTCACAATGCAACAATTGTCGTGTAGATAAAAGACACTATTGCAAATCATTAAAAGCTATGCTACACTGCTCATATGAGCTGAGTG
>CAIPUQ010000271.1 GCA_903868295.1 uncultured Roseiflexaceae bacterium | reverse complement strand
TTTGCCTCGGACGAACCCTTCGAAGGCCGTGCCCTCATCGCCCCCCTCTTTGCCCCAGACCTGCAGATGGCCTCGCTCCTCGATTACCTGCCCGAACGCGCACCGCTCATCCTCAGCGAGCCCGTGCTTATCGCCCAGGCCGCCAGCGAATACGCCATGCAGCACGAGACGCGCCGCCAACAGCATGTCGACAGCGGCGAGCTCCCCACCTGGTACCCCGTCGTCATCCACCCGTGGCGCACGATTCTGCAGCGCGTGCCGGTGATGCATGTGGCTACCAGCGACCTGCCGTTCACCGAGCTATTGCCCGATCCGAGCGTCGAAGCGCTGCCCGACGACCTCTTCCGTGGCGTCGACCTCTATGGCGGGCGCCTCAAAGAGCTGATCAGCGAGGTGGTCAAACGGCTTGCGCTCGGGCAGCACGTCTATCTGGTGACACCTCAGGCAGCCCGCCTGCACGAAATGGTGCTCGAAGCAAATGGATCCGACGCCACCCTGCACCTCGTCCACGGCGTCATCGACAGCGGCTGGTCGTCACCGTTGCTGGGCGTGACGGTTTTCTCCGACGCCGAGGTTTTTGGCTGGACCCAGCGCCGCACCGCCAGCAAGCCCAAACGGAGCGAGCGCGACGATCGTTCCTCCCAAGACCGAGCGGCGTTTTTGCGCGGTCTACAAGTGGGCGACTTTGTGGTTCACATCGAGCACGGTATTGCGGTCTACGACGGCATGATCCGGCGCACCATCGACAAGGTCGAACGCGAATACCTCAATCTGCGCTACGCGGCCGGCGACAAACTCTATGTCCCGGTCGACCAAATCGACCGCGTCTCGCGCTATATCGGCTCGGGCGATGCCGAACCGACATTGACCCGACTGGGATCACAAGACTGGGAGCGTGCCAAACGCAAAGCCCGCAAATCGGTCGAGGATTTGACCGAAGAATTACTGGCGATATACGCCAAACGCAGTACCGCCAAGGGTTTCCATTACACCGCCGACAACACCTGGCAGCGCGAGTTCGAAGCGGCCTTTCCATACAACGAGACCGTTGATCAGCTCAAAGCAATCAACGACGTCAAGCACGACATGGAGTCCGACCAGCCCATGGATCGTCTGGTCTGCGGCGACGTCGGCTTCGGCAAAACCGAAGTCGCCCTGCGCGCGGCGTTCAAAGCAGTCCAAGACCACAAGCAGGTCGCCATCCTGGTACCCACCACGGTGTTGGCGCAGCAACATTTCGAGACATTCAGCCGGCGCATGGCGGCCTTCCCCATCAACGTCGAACTCATTTCGCGCTTTCGGAGTGCCAAAGAGCAAACCAGCGTCCTCGACGCCACCAGTAGCGGCAAGGTCGACATTTTGGTGGGGACGCACCGCATCCTGTCGAAAGACATCCACTTCAAAGACCTCGGCCTGCTCATCGTCGACGAAGAACAGCGCTTTGGGGTCAAACACAAAGAACGCCTCAAGCAACTCAAAACCGGCGTCGATGTGCTCACCTTGACCGCGACGCCCATCCCCCGGACGCTCCACATGTCGCTGGCCGGGATCCGTGACCTGAGCGTCATCGAGACCCCGCCCGAAGAGCGCATGCCGGTCAAAACATATCTCATCCAGCGCAACGACCGCCAGATCCGCGAGGCAATCGAGCGAGAACTCGAGCGCGACGGGCAGGTCTATGTGGTGCACAACCGCGTGCATTCGATCTACCACGTGGCAGACTCGCTCCACCGCCTCATCCCGTCAGCCCGCATCGGGGTCGGGCACGGGCAATTGCCCGAACACCAGCTCGAAAAAGTCATGTTGGATTTCTACACCGGCAAGACCAACGTGCTCGTCTGCACAACCATTATCGAAAACGGGCTCGATGTCTCGTCGGCCAACACCATCATCATCGACGACGCACCCTACTACGGCCTCGCACAGCTCTATCAGTTGCGTGGCCGTGTGGGCCGCAGTACCCAGCGCGCCTACTGCTACCTCTGTCTTCCGCCGGGTGTGCCCCTCACCATCGAGGCCCACCAACGCCTGCAGGCCATCCAAGAGGCCACCGAGTTAGGGGCGGGGTTCCGCATCGCCATGCGTGACCTCGAAATCCGCGGGGCAGGTAATGTCCTCGGCGCCGAGCAGAGCGGCCACATATCGGCCGTCGGCTTCGACCTCTATTCGCGCCTGCTCGAACAAGCCGTGCGCGCCATGAAGTACCGCTTCGACACCGCCCAAGTGCTCCCCAGCGACGACACCCAGGCGACCCCGATTGCCCCCAAGCGCATCAGAGTCGACGAAAAAGTGCTCGTCACACCGTTGGTCACTGTCGACCTGCCCCTCAACGCCTTTCTGCCAGTCGACTATATCCCCGACGACCAAGTCCGCTTGTCGACCTACCAACATTTGGCCGAGGCGCAGACCCTCGTCGCCGTCAAAGGCTTGCGTGCCATGTTGCGTGACCGCTTCGGCAAGCCACCTGAGCCGGTCGAACACCTCCTGACCTGGCTCCACATCAAATCCCTGGCGCTCCAGGCGGGGGTCCCATCGGTGGTTGCCTCCGAGCAAGAGTACATCATCAAGTTACCCGATGGCCACGACGAGCTCCGCACCCGCCTGGCGCGTCGGTTCATCCGCGAACGCCACATCAAAATCGGTCCCCAGTTCGT
>CAIPUQ010000270.1 GCA_903868295.1 uncultured Roseiflexaceae bacterium | reverse complement strand
GACGATGGCTGCGTTGTGGCACAAGCACTACGCCTACGGCATGGGGCATGCCCAAGAGGTGCGTCGCGACCCGCGCCGTGCCCGTGCAGGCAACAACTTCCGGTCACGCCTGCAGGCTGCGGTATGGCTCTTGTTGCGGACCATCTTGATGCCTATCCATTGCGTCATCCCGTTTTCGTTTGGTGATCCGCGCTGGCGGCTTGCCTGGTCGCCGCTCAAAGCTTATGCCTCGTATGCCAGCGCGTTGGGGTACGTCGATGGTTGGTATCGCCATGACCACTGAGCGCTTGCGGATTATCGTCGATGCACGCTATGCCTGTGACGCGTACCCGGGCATCGGGCGGGTGGTAACCGGTATGGCACATGCACTGGCGCACCATCCGGATGTCGCGCACATGCACCTTTTGACGAACCCACATCGTGTCAACACCCACCTGCAGCTCCCTGCCGCATCGGCGACCATCACGCGTCATCAGGTCAGCGGCCGTCCTGGGAGCGTGCGCGAGGGGCAACAGGTGCGACGGCTGGCAAACACAATCCCCGCTGATTGGTTTTATACACCGTACTTGCGTTTGCCGTGGGGGCGTTTTGTGGCGCGGACGATGGTGACCGTCCACGATGCCATCCCCTTGCAGAGCGCGTCGACTCCGTGGCATCTGCGGAGCGGGTTTCGGTTGGCACTCTGGTTGGCAGCTGCCCGCGCGAGCCTCCTGACGACGGTGTCACACGATGCAGCTGCGCAGATTACGCCATATGTATGGCCGCATCGACCGCCGGCAGTTATTCCCAATGGGGTCGATGCACAGTTTTTTGCGCCAGTGCCGGCATTCGATCCGCACGCACACGGCATTTCAGGCCCGTACGCACTGTGTGTCAGCTCCAATCAAACGCACAAAAACCTCGCTACCTTGGTGGCCGCCTGGCGCATCCTGGTGACTGAGCAGACAATCGAAGCACCCGCCACACTGGTTATTGCAGGGCAGTTCAATCCAGCCCGCGATCGACCGTGGCGTGCGGCACCGGACCTGCAGATTGTCGAAATTGCTCATCCTGATGATGTACTGCTCCGACAGCTCTACCACGGTGCCGCTATGGTGGTGCAACCGTCCCGGGCAGAAGGCTTCGGACTACCCGTCTACGAAGCATTGGCGTGTGGCTGTGCGGTGTTGTGTAGTGACCTGCCGGTGTATCGCACGACGATAGCCGATGCGGTTGTCGCTACTGCTGTTGATGATCCTGCGGTCCTCGCGCAGGCCATTGCGGCACTCTGGAACAATCCCGAGCGCCGGGCGCACTTGGCGCGCCGCGGTCCAATGGTTGCGCGTCGCTTCGATTGGAGTGCCGCAGCAGCGCAGGCAATTGCACTCATGCACAGATAACCCCCCGGTCAGCGACCGGGGGGTTCGTTCTTGGGGATGCGTTACGGCGCCTCTGCCTCGGTTGGCTTGGGGGCATCTTCGACGGGTGCGGTCTCTGATGCATTGATATACCGCACACCGATTTCGGCGGTGACGCCGGGGGTATTGAGATTCCCCTGTGGTTCGGGCATTTCAATTTTGGGGAGCCCGTTTTCGAGGTCGGCGGGGTTGAATACATAGATATTGGGCCATGGCTTGAAGCGCGTCCGGTAGATTTCGGGTGCGCGTACGGTGCCATTGGGATCAATGATGGTGCGGGCTATGTCGATGGTGATGCCATCGCGTGCACGGTCGCTCTGTTTGACTGCGCCTGCCGGCTGTTCTTCATCGGTGACAAACACGGGGTCGACCGGTGCGCTGACCCGGTTGTAGATGTTTTGGATCATTTCGACTTTGCGACCAGTCGGGGTCCCGTAGAACTTGACCGATGCAATGCCTGTTTTGGGATTAGAAGACGTCTGGATGAGCAACCATTTGCCGGTATCATTCAAAAACTTCAAGTCTGGGCCACCCGTAAAAATGGTCGAGTCCATCCCCGTTGGTCCGTATTTGTCATACCAGCTGATATAGAACGAATGTCCCCAGCGCTCGGTAATGGGCAACCCTGCCCAAAACGCTGCACGGAAGACGGTCGTCGAGTCTTGGCAAATCCCGCCACCAAACTCGAGTTGGGTGCGCTGTTGCACAATCGCGTACCCTTCGACGAACCCCTGCGTCTCGTCGATAGCGCCGATGGTCTCGTTGAACGAGAACTCATCGCCCGGTGGGATGAGCACGCCGTCGAGTACATTCAGGCCGGCTTGGATGTTCGTAACACGGTACGCTGCCGACCCACTGAAGTCGCTTTTGCCTTCCGACACCAAATCGACAATACCGAGGGTGTTGAGGTTTGTCTCGTTGACGGGGATGGGTACATAGCGTGGTACCAACGTCACATTGCGTACCCCGTTGTCGATGGTGGTGGTAATCAGGTCGCGGGCTTCTTGCTTATTGAGGCGCCAGCCAGGGACCCCCGGCTTGGTGATGGTCAATACCCCCAGGTCCCATTTGACGCGTGGATATACGGGTTTGGTTTGTGTCTCTTCGGCTATTTTGTCGATGCGGCGTTCAATCATATAGGGATTGAGCGACAACGTGTAGCCGGTTGGTCCACCTTGGGCATTGGTCTGCACGTATTCGACCATGCGTGACAACTCATCGCTGGTCCACGTGTATTCGGCATCACCGACCCGCACGACGAGCGGTTGACCGACCAATGCGGTCATGCGTTGTTGTGCGGCATCTTTGGCAGCTTGGGTGATGTT
>CAIPUQ010000269.1 GCA_903868295.1 uncultured Roseiflexaceae bacterium | reverse complement strand
GCTTGTGCTCTGGGCGCTTGCATTCCGACTCCGCTGGGGACGATGGGGGCGCATTGCGGTAAGTCTGCTCGGTCTCATTACGGGCATTGGAATTTGTGTCGGCGTGGGGCAATGGATTCTGCCCGTTGTTTCAACTGTCGTCTCTGTCTGTCTGATTACGTCGATAGTCGTGATGCAGCGATTGTGGATGCCCATTTTGCGTGCGATCGTACGTCGCATGCGCCGCCGCGTACCCCTCACTGCGATGGTGCGTTGGGCGACAATCATAGCCGTAACGGTTGCCACCATTGGCAATACCGGAATATGGCGCATTTTGTTGGGCGCAGTGCTCCTGATTTGGCTCATTGAGTCACGGACAGAGCCGTTGGTGCTACAGGGGCGTTTGCTGGCTTTGCGATTTCGGATGCGGCAGTGGTATTGGCTTGGGTACGTTGTGTTGGGGAGTGTGGTGGCTTGGGCGATGTACCAGGCGACTTTTATTGGGCACGCAGATTACGCAGATAATGCAGTCGTTGCTCGCAACTTGATACGTGGCCGTGGATGGGTCGTTGACTACGTCACGCAGTTTTATCAGTTGTTCCCGACCGTGACTCATCCGCAAGAAACATGGCCAATCCTGCAGCCCGTGTGGATAGCGATTTCATTTTTCTTTTTCGGTGTTCATGATTATGCAGCACGGTTTCCTAACTTTGTCTTTTGGGGATTATTCATCTGGTTAGTCGATCGATATGCGCGATATCGTTGGGGTGCACGGGTGGCATTGGTGAGCGTGATCCTCGTAACAATCAATATATTCATGTATCGCCAACTGATCTATGCTACCAGCGACATTGCATTTTTGGTGTTTGCAACAGCCGCGTTGCAAGGAGTTTGGTTGCTCCCACAAACTGGCGCGTCGTATTGGCGTTCTGGACGATTTGCGAGCACCCGTGCAAAGATTTTGGCAACCGGGGTCTGGACCGGACTCATGTTGCTCCAAAAGCCTGGTACCGCAGCAATGTTGGCATTTGGTATGGGCGTGTGGTTGTTGGTTACCTGGGTGTTGCCCATGATTTATCCCGTGTTGAACCGCAGACTCCTTGTGCAACGCGTCTCGGATGTTGCATTGTGGGCAGGGATTGCAGTGCTTGTGCTGTCGCCGTATATCGTGCGTAATCTGCTGTTGTTTGGTAGTGTGGTACACAGCACCGAATCATTTGACGCGTGGATTCTAGAGTACACACAATGGGATGCCATTTATCGCATTTACATGGCTGACGGGGGAGTCGGGCCTGGTGACCTGCCCGAGCGTAGCTGGTTATTGCGGTGGGGCTACGATGCCATCATACAAAAATGTGTGATTCAGTTGAACGTCATCCAGGATTATCTGCTCCCGAGTTTCGTTGGTTTTCCATGGCCAATAAACGAATTCGGTGCTGCTGCTGCTGCAACGGGATTGCTCAGCCCGATTGCGTTGTGGGCGCTTCCCATAGGATGGGCACTGCCCATCGTTGGTCGACAGCCACGGTTTTGGGGGTTATTGGTCAGCGCTTGTCTGCCATACAGTGTGTTTATGATCGTCTACTGGCATGCCAACGAACCACGGTATTGGGTCTTTGTGTTGCCATGGCTTGCGCTTCTGTCGGCACGTGGGATTGTGTGGGTAGTCGATTGTGTGGCTTCGGTTCCGGGCAAAACCATGCACGTTACGAAAGTCACGCTCGTGCTCGCTGCAGTGCTGATGGCAATTCTTCCGAGTGTCCAGAGTATCCAACGTGCACAACCGCTCGATGCAGCGCGCGTCGTTGCAGACAAAGATATGTATGCGTATATACAGCGGGAGTTGCCGATCGATGCGGTAGTCATGACACGAGTCCCGTGGCAACTCCAGTGGTATAGCGATCGTGGCGCCGTCATGATTCCTGCTGATGCCTCCGCCACGCAGATTCTGCGGATTGCCAAACACTACAATGCACGCTATCTCGCGTTGGATTCGTTACAACGTCCAAATGCAACGACGCGAGCAGTGTTGGCGGATATGATTGACGACTCGGGAACGCCGTTCCGACTAATCTATCGAACGCCTGCATATCCGGTCAACGATCATGGCAGAACGTTCACCATGGTCAGTGAACTCTACGCTTTCCCCGACGATTATCGCGGCGTTCCAAGCATACGGTGAGGTACGATGTGCGTGTCTTGATGATAGCGACTTCTTATCCGAAATACGACGGTGATGCCACTGCTCCCTTCATTGCAGAAATTGCAGCGGGGGTGGTTGCACATGGGTGCGCGGTACGGCTCGTCCTCCCTGCACACCGCGAGTTTCACCATCCTCCCGTCGTTCGTGGCGTCGAACTTATCGTCTACCAGTATGCACCACACCCTGCACTGGCAGTCTGGGGGTATGCCGAGTCCTTACATGCAGACGTCGGGGTTCGTCGCGCTACAATGCTCGCACTGCCGTTCGGGATCGGAGCATCATTACTGGCACTGATACGGCAAATTCTGATTGACCGACCCGATGTCATTCATGCACATTGGCTGTTGCCAAACGGATTGCCTGCGTTGATTGCGGCGCGACTTTTTGGTATTCCGTTAGTGATTAGCATGCACGGTTCTGATGTGTCGATGGCAGAGCGGAACGCTCTGTTTCGCTGGGTTGCACGGGTGATTTTTACGCATACACGTGCAGCAACTGCCTGTAGTGGCGATTTGCATCGGCGGGCACTGGCATTAGGTGCAGATGCACAGACGACGGTGGTGTTGCCGTATGGGGTGACCGTGTCGTCATTTGCGCCAGAACATGCGGACCGGCACTGGGTCTCGCAACGATTCTCGGTACCCGAGGATTCTCCCCTAGTCGTTGCGGTCGGACGTTTTGTCCACAAAAAAGGTTTCGCTGTGCTCATTCACGCAATGGTGCGGATACGCGCGCGGTTTCCCGCTGTTCGTCTTGTCCTGGCAGGCTATGGTGATTTAGCCGATGATTATCGACGCTGGGTCGAAGAGCTCGGTCTCACCGATGTTGTCTGCATGCCCGGTCAACTTTCACGCGAGGATGTTGCACGGCTGATCGCAAGCGCAGATATCTATTGTGTTCCATCGGTGCATGATGAATCAGGGAATGTCGATGGGTTGCCCAATACCCTGCTCGAGGGAATGTCCGCGGGCACGGCAATAGTGGCAAGTGCTATCGCTGGTATCCCCGATGTCCTCAGTGATGGGGTCGATGCAATCCTTGTGCCTGCGGGTGATGTAGACGCGTTGGCCGACGCGTGCAACCGCCTGTTCGCGGATGAACAATTGCGCACTGCCCTAGGGATCGCTGCACGTCAGCGCGTACTGCGTGGGTTGACATGGCCAACAGTGACAGACACTCTCGTCCACATGTATGCAAAGGTACGATTGTAATGAACGATATCGCATTCGTGCTCTGGTTGGAGCGCATGTACCGACGTCTACGAGATATGATCCAGACGCGGACCATTCCTGCACTACAAAACTACTTCGAAGAGAGTCGTACCGGTGCCGAAGTGGTGTGGAGCCGCTCTCCTGCGCATATTCGCTGGTTTGTGTTTGCTTTTCTTTTTGCCGCAGCCTCACGGTTCTGGCGCTTGGACATGCAGAGTCTGTGGCTCGATGAGGGTGCCACCTGGGCAGAAGTCACGGGCAAGTCGTATGCCGTGCTGGTACGTGAACTCATCAGCCCAGATGCAGCGTATCCGTTGTATCATCTCCTGCTCAAAGGATGGGTCGACATTGGCGGCGATAGCGAATTCTGGCTGCGTATG
>CAIPUQ010000268.1 GCA_903868295.1 uncultured Roseiflexaceae bacterium | reverse complement strand
GCGGCGGAACAGTCATGCCGTGGGAAACTTCCGGTGCTGTCTGCTCCGATGCGATTAACAGATCTGCTCATGCCGCCGACCGACCAGGTGTTTTGGCTCCACGAAGGATTGGCGACGCGACCGTTGCGGCTGTTGGTCCCGCCACATGCCGCCCCAGCATGGATTGTGTCTGGACCAGAAGGCGGATTCAGCCCCACCGAGCAACACTGGATGCATCAGCAGCCTGGCTGGCACGCTGCCGGGTTGGGCGCGCGCATCCTGCGTGCCGAAACAGCTCCGCTCATTGCTGCAACGCTGGTCTTGGCTGCCCGCGGTGCATTTGATGATGGTGCACAATGAAGCGCCTCGGGATTATCGCGCTCGCGTTCGTCCTCGGGTGGTTGGCAGCAATGTTGACTGCGGGCACCCCGTATGCAGGCGACATCAAGCGTGTCGTTGGGCCGGGTAGCCTTATCCAACTACAGACGCCGTGGGGCATGCGCACGGCATTTGCGCCGTTTTGGGAGAGTTGGCAGCTCGTCGATGCGATTTTTTTCGATCGTGACCGTATCGACCACGGCAAAATGATCCAAGGTGCCATAGACGGCATGTTGGCGACGCTCGACGACAAATACACCTTCTACCAAGAACCAGACAAAGCAGCACAGACGACCGATGACATGGCTGGCAAAACCGGCGGTATCGGCATTTTTCTGCGGTTCACCGACGGCCGCGCATATGTCTGGAAGCTCATCCCCGATGGCCCCGCAAGCAAGAGTGGGATCCTGCAAAACGACGAAATTCTGCAAGTAGACGATCAAATGGTGGCAACGCTGATTGCCAACAAATCGGTCGACGAAGCGGCTACTGCGCTCAGTGCGCGCATACGCGGCAAAAAAGGCACCTCTCTTACCCTGATTGTGCAAACGAGTGGCACTCCAGCGCGCACCGTTACACTCCAGCGGGATGACATCATCTTGCCCAGTGTCGAATGGGAACGCCTGACGGGTGATATTGCGTACATTCATATCAGCGAATTCAAACGGAACACTCCTGATGTGCTCGCAGAAGGGATGCGTGAATTCTCGCGTACACCGGTCAAAGCAATAATTCTTGACCTGCGCCGCACGCCCGGAGGCCTGTTAGATAGTGCGCAACGCGTGCTCGGCTTTTTTTATGATGGGACAGCCTTGTGGGAAGAACGTCAGGCGGGTGCGCTCATCGAGCTGACCACGACACCGCCCGACGGTGATATTCCTATGGTCAGGGTCCCGCTGTATGTCCTTGTGGATGAGCGCTCTGCGAGCGCGAGCGAAGTGGTAGCGGGCGCGTTGCGCGATCGATACCCTGGCACGCTGCTCATTGGGACGCAGACTTTTGGCAAGGGCATCGTGCAAAATATCTACCCGCTGAGCAACGGTGGGACCATTCGGCTCACCATGAGTCAGTGGTTGACCCCTGACAAGTTGCATATTCATGGTACAGGTTTGACACCGGACATCTTTGTCAACGATGATCCTGCCGCACAGGCAGGTGCCCCGTGTGTCGCAGACCGTATGCCCAAGGCTGGCGATGCCCTCTGTCGTGACCCACAATTGACCACGGTGTTGGGGTTGATTTCGGCCCTACGATAAACGGTAGTATTTTCTATTGACAGTGTTACCGCGTGATGATAGAATTTTTCGCACAGGCGTTTGATGCCTGATAATTGCGAAAGGATATCAGCATGGCAACACGTGCAGAGCGACCGTACCACAAGTATCCGGTCTGCCAGAGCAGTGGCAAAAAGCGCTACCGAACGCATCGGGATGCGAAAAATGTGGTAGTGGAGGCACGCTTTCACATGCGCCGAGCAGCGCGGCACGAGTTGACAACACATAGACGTGAATGTCGCGCATATGCATGCAGTGCGTGTGGGGGTTGGCACACCACGAGTCGACCAACCCCGCCGCCGAGATTTTTTCCGTGACCGACCATATCCCCCCATCGCACCGGCGATGGGGGGATTTTGCGGTATGCTAGGACAAATACGGCTACCGAGGGGGATGTATGGGTACTACAGGAGGACGGGTCGTCGTCATCGGCGCTGGTGTCGGTGGATTGGCGAGTGCGATACGGTGTGCCCAAGCGGGCCGACCGACAACACTCCTCGAAGCACGGCCTCAGCTTGGAGGGAAGCTCAATATCCGGCACGATGCGGGGTTCACCTGGGATACCGGGCCGTCACTCCTGACGATGCCGTGGGTGCTCGACGAATTATTGCAATGCGCTGGTACTTCGCTTGCCCAAGAGCTCGACATCATTAGCCTTCCATCCGCGTGTCGCTATCTCTGGGAGGATGGCACCGTGTTTGATGCGCATGCGTCGTTGCCGCAATTGCTCGACAGCATCCGACATATCTCGCCCGATGATACCCATGCGTTCATGCGATTTTTGACCTATGCGGGCACGATATGGGACTTGACTGCGGATCCGTTTTTGTACCAGCCATTCGATGGCCTCAAGAGTGTCGCCAAAAGCAATATGCTGCATCGCAGTTGGCAACTCGATGGAATCCGCACAATGGATCAGGCGGTGCGTTCGTACTTCCGTCACCCCTACATGCAACAGGTCATGAACCGGTTCGCAACCTACAATGGATCTTCGCCTTTTCGCACCCCGGCCACATTCAACACCATTGCCTGGGCCGAGTTTGCATTGGGTGCGTTTTATCCACGGGGTGGGATGTACGGCATCACCCAACTCCTCGAGCGTACCGCAGTGCGATTGGGCGTCGAAATCAAAGTCAATACCGCGGTTGCCGAGATTTCGCATCACAACGGTGCAGTGCGTGGTGTCTGCACCAGCGATGGTGACTACTATGACGCAACCGATGTCATCTGTAACGTGGATCCACAAATCGCGTATGAGCGCTTTATCCCGGGTGCAAAAGGTCGTGCAGAGCGCCTCAAAAAGCGCGAATTGTCGATGAGCGGCATGGCGATTCTGTGGGGCATCGACCGCGCATACACGCATTTGGACCATCACACGGTGTGCTTTTCACCGAACTACCGCGCGGAATTTGCGGACATTGATGCTGGTCGATTGCACGACACACCGACCGTGTATCTCAACCACACCATGAACTACGACCCATCGCATGCGCCTGCAGGTGGACAGAACCTCTTTGCGCTGGTGAATGTACCGGCCCAACGTGGCGCAATCGATTGGGCGGCAACTGCTCCTGTGTATATCGAACGTGTCATGGACCGCCTCGCGTCGTTTGGGATGGCTGATATCCGTGATCGGATTGTCGTCCAGCATGTGTATACGCCCGATGATTTTGCACATCTGTATAACGCCCCTGGCGGCGCCATTTATGGGCTCGCCTCGAATGCACGCACGAGCGCATTTATGCGACCACCGCAGCGTGACCGCGACATCAACGGCTTGGTGTTCTGCGGCACTGGCACACACCCGGGCGGCGGCGTCCCATTGGCATTGTTGTCGGGCAAGCACGCAGCAGGGTACGTCCTCGGTAATGACACATAGGCCAATGTTCTATGGTATACTAAATCACTAGATTTGATAGAAGTGATAGGATACACATGAACGGGCCGATACCACGCAAGCGACTCGTCGTATCACTGGCTGCTGGTTTGGTGATGATAGCTGCGTATGTGACGTTTGTACGATGGCAAAGCGCCGGATACGTCGTGAACGCCGATGCACTGCTGGCGGGGTTTTTGGTGGGGATGCTCGCCCAGTTTGTTGATGGCGCGCTCGGCATGGCATATGGGGTTACTGCATCGACGTTTTTGTTGACCACTGGGGCGTCGCCCGCAGTTGCAACTGCTGCCGTGCACATGGCAGAGATATTTACGACCGGTGCATCCGGTCTGAGTCACTGGCGCTTCGGCAATATTGATCGTCTCCTTTTTCGCAGACTCGTCATCCCTGGGATCATTGGTGCCGGGGTGGGTGTATTCATTGTCACCGGCTTAGACGGTGCAACGATCAAACCCTACATCGGCACCTACCTTGGCTTGATGGGCGTGTTCCTCGTTGCGCGGGCGTTGTGGCGTATCGCGTTGCCGGTCAACATGCGGTGGGGGACGCCCGTTGTGGGATTTGTCGGAGCATTTGTCGACACCATCGGCGGCGGCGGATGGGGACCGGTGGTGACCACGACATTGTTGGGTACCGGCCACGAGCCCAAAGAAGTCATCGGCTCCGTTAGTGCTGCAGAATTTTTTATCACGGTCGTCAGTGGGGTCGCGTTGGCGTTCCTGGTTACGGTCGAAGCATGGGAAACGGTCGCAGGGCTCATCGCCGGCGGTATGGTCATGGCACCTGTGGCCGCATATATCGCGGGCAAGCTCCCCAAGCGCATCCTGATGGCTGTCGTAGGCTGTCTGATTATCGGTCTGAACTACGGCAACATCCTCAAGGTACTCGGCTTGGCCTGATGCGCACGCACAACAAACCGCCCGTGGCTTTGCCACGGGCGGTTTGTTCTTTTGCTATGCGAAGAGTTCGCGAATCCGTTGGTGTTGCCACTCGATGATATCAGCAAGTGGGAGATACGGTTCGTTGGTATGTGGATCTATCGGCTGATACGGTGGCGGGCCGTACTCGGGTGTAACGGTCAGGGCGACTTCGTTGCGTGCTTGATTCGCGAGATAGATCATACGCCACCAATGTTCGTGTGCGCTGACTTCTTGACTGTATCGAGCAAGCTTTGGGTCGATGACTTGTGGGCCTTGGCTGTGACCGACGCGGGAGTGGAGGTGAATGGTCCGTGCTGCCACCTGACTGATGACGTCTTCGAAGTCTGGCAGTAACCGTTCAGCAACGACCACCCAATGACTCAAATCGGCACAAATGTGCATGTCGGGATAGCGTGACAGATACGCAGCGGTGCTCCACGGATTACACAGTAACCGACTGCGATGCGTCTCGTGCGCACAGCGGATACCGTATGTTTGTTCGAGCTGCAAGATACCTTCGACAAATCGGCATCCATCATCGAAGTGCGAATTGTCGCGCCAGCCATGCAAGGTGATCTGCCGGGCACCGCACGCCACTGCACTATCGAGCTGAGCACGCACACTGTCGAGATGCTCGCGGACGTTATCGCCATTCGAGAACACCTGGGCAATATAGTCGAGTCTGTGCTCACCAAGCAGGGTACGCAACGCGATTTGCTCTGCTCGGTCGAGCGGAGCTCCGACTTCGATACCGCGATAGCCAAGGTTTGCAAATACGGGCAACACTACTTCGAGCGGGGCGTCGATACCCCATAGACTACGGATCATATCAACACGCATGTTCACACTCCTCTGTGCGGATGGACGGATTATACCGTATCCCCCCGCACAACGCATTCACCGTGTCGACCGACGATAGCCTGCTAAAAGTGCAGCACGTTCGCTATCGAAGCATTGCACACTGAGTTTGGTTTTGGCATAGTACGCACCGCTCGGGAGATGGTAGATCATTGATGTCCGATTCCCTTTAATCTGACCAACGCTACAGGGGGCAGATGCGGCGCTGACGGTTCCGGCGGGTGTCGCCGTGGCAGTGCGTGTGGGTGTGGGGGATTTGGTGGCTGTGCGTGTTTTGGTAGCTACAACGACTCCTGCGCAGGTGCTCGGTGACCAGAGTCCACGTTGCGCGCTCCGTGCACTCGATTGGGCGGCCTTGTAGGCTAGCTGTGCACGGTAGGGGAGCGCATACGTGTATTCAAACGCATACCCATCACTGATGAGCAAGAGATTTGTATCCACTCCGTTTGCGGACCAGACATAACGCAAAAGACGGCCATACCGATCGCGATCACCCTGTGTGCTGTCTGCCTGGAGGTAGACCGTTTGTTGATCAAGCAGGGCTTTGGTGCGTGCGCTCGCTTCGCGACCATAGCACTGGACGGGTTTGCGTGGATCGACCACTTCTGGGGTGTCAATGCCGATGAGACGGACGGTTTCGTTGGTTGTGCCGATACGCACGTGGATCGTGTCGCCATCAACGACTTTGGTCACGAAGGCACGTATGCTGCCCGTCGGAGGGGCCCCACGGTGCTGTGGTGCTGCCACAGCAGGCCAGCCGTGCATGAGGATGGCACCCAACAACGCGATTGCTCCCACACCTCTGATACGTCGGGTGATGCTACGGTAGCTCATGGTGTCGGCGTCACTGGGCTGGCCACGCCATTGCAGCTCGTCGGAGCCCACAATCCGCGTTGTGCCGTGCGTGCATCGTTTTCTGCGGCAATAAACTCTGCTTGGTATGTGTATGGATCGTTGTAGGTGTATTCGAACGCATACCCTTCGGAGATAAGGAGCTGGTTAAACAGCCTACCGTCCGGTAACCAAATGTAGACCAGCAGTCGGTCGTATTTATCGCGTATACCTTGCGTTTCATCGAACGAAATGGTTACGTTCTGTTTGAGCAGGATTTCTTTGGTGAACCGACTCGCCTCAGCCCCGTAGCATTGCACTGGCTTGCGTGGATCACGGGTCTCAGGTGTATCCACACCAATCATGCGGATCGATTGGACGGTACCTTCATAGTTCAATCGGACCGTATCGCCATCCGTCACCGACGAGACAAATGCTGCAATCCGCTCGTCGCCCGACGATGGTACAGGTGCAACGGCGGCCGCGACGGTCGCAGTCGGTTCCTCGGGTGGGATAGGGGTCGGAGATTGCGCATCCACGGTCGCAACCGGTGTTGCGCGCGGAGTCCGCGTATCGGTCGCCGTCGGAACGGCGCTCTCGGTCGCGGTGGGGGTAGCGGGGACTGGCGTCTCCGTCGCAACAGCAGTGGGAGGGGCCGGTACCGTCGTAGTTGCGACGACGGCAGGCTTGGCCGGGCGCGACGGTGCAGTCAGCACCAACACGAGCGCCACCAAAAACATCAGACCTGCACCAACCACGAGCACAGGACGCCACAACCCGCCCTGACGCCAGAGTATTTCAAAGAGCAAAAACGGCGCTGCGAATGCGTAGTACATCGCGATAAACACATACTTCATCAGCCAGAACACAGCCCGAAACGCGTATTTGAGCGCATACCACGCCGCCGCAAAGACAGCGACGATAATCCCGAGAAAGCAACAACCATATGCGCGGTCGGCGGACGTATTTGCCTGGGAGTATGG
>CAIPUQ010000267.1 GCA_903868295.1 uncultured Roseiflexaceae bacterium | reverse complement strand
CATACCGCGCAATTACTGTGTGAGCCTATCAGTCATCTAGATTGATACTCTTCACGACGATGAATCAATCGCCAATTACACCGGCGTGCGGGACTGTGTGCTGCTCGAAGACACTTCACTGTGTTTTACCAAGCGCTGGGCATGGTAGGCGCGGCTGCTGACAACGGCACATCCATTATGTAATCACAGGCTTGCACGCTGACCCACATATAACCTATGCTGCGCTTGCAGGCGACCGCGTTTTTCTGCAGATGAATCAGTATGGGCGAAGTTTGTGCGCTACCGTGCAACGAAGCCTGCGGCAAGGTCGTGCGGTATATGCAGGGTATGTAATCGCTAAAATTGAATAAAATCTTTCACAGCGCTACCGCACTTCAAGAAAGTATTTAATGCACAATGACTTTACACCTATTGATTTATGAAAACAAATATTTCATAGATCAATTGCACAAACAAACCAAGCATCACATCACACCGTCCTAGAAATTATTGACAAAAATAACCCTTCAAGTTGACAAAATCGTATTCTTGTAGTTAAATCTTAATATAAACATTTGTAATTACAGAAATCATCCAAATACCAGATTGCATCACCTATTATTCACATACATCTACATAATTCATACAGACACAAAGGAGTATCCGTATGCAGCTCAGTATCATCAGCGATTGTTTTGAACACACATCTGTCAGTGGGATGCTTGATGCGTGTGTGGCGCACAACGTCAATGCAGTGGAGCTCGGTACGGGCAATTTTTCGTCAGCACCGCATTGTAATCTGCATGAGTTACTCCAAGATACGGCGCTGCGAAAGCGTTGGCACGCAGAATTCCAGACACGCGGGATTCGAATTAGTGCACTGAATTGTTCGGGAAACGTGCTCGATGGCGACATCCAGCGCCGCAACAAAGCCCAAAAGGTCTTTACCGATACCCTCCAATTAGCAGCGTTACTCGAAATCGAGAATGTCGTTACGATGAGTGGCTGTCCCGGGGAACCGCATAACAACGGCGCCTTCCCCAACTGGGTGACGTGTGACTGGCAGCCTGAATTTCAGACATTACTCAGCCAACAGTGGGACCAGATTGTGACACCCTTTTGGCAACAGGCAGCATCTCAAATCGCACAGTATGGCGTCCGCGTAGCAATTGAAATGCATCCAGGCCAAGTCGTGTACAACCCGTACACTTTTTTGCAGCTCAACCAAATCACCGGAGACGTCGTCGGGGTCAACCTCGACCCGAGTCATCTGTTTTGGCAAGGGATTGAACCCATCAGAGTGGTAGAAGCATTGAACAGGCATATTTTTCATGTACATGCCAAAGACTGTTGGATCAACGAAGACGAACTGCGACTCAATGGCGGGCTAGACACCCGTCATGGGAACGGTACAGCACGGGCATGGGGGCATTGTTTGTGGGGCGAAGGGCACGACGAAGTCTATTGGGCAACATTTGTGGAAAGCCTACGACGAAACAAATACTCCGGCATGCTCAGTATCGAATACGCCGGTGATCACGAAACCGTCGATACAGGGCTTGCAACAACAGTTGCATTACTCAAGCGGATCACTGCGCAATAGCATCACATGGTACACCCAGCCGATGGCTGTATGTATAAATGGCATTCGTTGGATTGCGAAGGAGCAAACACATGGGCCACGATCAAAAAATTCCAAGTGCAGGTCTGAGCAGACGTAACATGTTACGTATGATGGCAACTGCAACGGGCGCCGCAGTGCTGGCAGCGTGCGGCACAGGCGCAGGTACATCAACGTCCGGTGATGCCGCTGGTGCGGAGCCTATCGAACTGACCTACATGACCCCCGATCGCGAATTGGGACAAAAGGTCGACCAAATGGCAATTGCCAGTTTCAATGCACGGATGAAAAAAGAGGGCAAACCGTGGAGCGTCAAAGGCGTCCCTGGACCTGCAACCGACAACGACTACAACACCAAAATCAACGTCAACGCCGGTGCAGGCACATTGCCTGACATCGTTTCGCTAGGCGCAAGTGTCGTCGCCGACCTCGCAGCAGGTGGCGCTTTGGCCGACTTGAGCGGTCATATTGCCAAGTGGGACAACTATGCCCACATCTACCCCGTACTCAAAGAAGCCAATCTCATCAATGGCAAAAACTACACCACGCCCGGCAGTGCCTCGACCTTTACGTTCTTTTATCGCAAAGACGTATTGGCCAAAAACAACATCAAAGATGTCCAACCCAACACATGGGACGACTTCTACGGGATGTGTGACAACATCGCCAAAGCCGGTGTGGCCGCCGTTTGTCTGCCTGCAGCCACTGCATGGGGCGGCGGTTCGTGGGAAGAAGGCTTCCGCCAAGTATGGATGAGCTTCAACGGCGAAATCTACAGCGAAAGCGAAAGCAAGTGGGTTGTTAGCAGCCCCGGTTTGCTCAAAGCCTTGACCGTCTACCAAACCTTGGCCAAAAACAAGTGGTTGACCGTCGATGCCTTGCTCAACCCGAATCCATGGGAACCAACCAAGTACCAGATGTTCCCCAAGGGTGAATTGGCCGTCGTCACCGGTGGTGACTGGCAATGGACGTTTGACTGGGGTCCAACCGGTGCAACCCCCATCGAAGGGTTGTTCGACAAAGTCGGCCGCTGGCAATTCCCCAGCGAAGACGGCAAACCGTTCGTCTTTGTTGGTACCGGCGGCGGACCAGCCATCAGCGCCAAAACCAAAAACCTCGATGCAGCCTGGGCATTCCTCGAGCACTTGTCCCGTCCCGATGTGGCGTGTGAAGCCAACAAAGTCTATCTCGGTGGACCTTCGGGCATGGACAACTTCGGCGAACTCTGCGCCGACTACAAAACCCAAGTCGGTGGCAAGATGCTCGAGGCGACGAGTTTCTTCAATACCGGCAAGATTTTGCGCAATCGCGTGGGCGAATCCAAAATCGTCGACGGCATCTGCCGCGCCACTGAAGACGTGATTACCCTCAAGTCGACCCCCGAAGAAGCCATGGCAGCCTTTGCAGCAGCCATGAAGGACTCGTTGGGTGAAGACAAAATCAAACAGGCCTAATCCCTGACCCACACATCATCTTCCCGGCAGCGGTGCTGGGAGGATGATGGCGAAAGGAGCCTCCATTGATTAGTCGTCGTTCAGAACGCACCATCCTGGCACTGTTTTTGGGACCAGCAGTGCTTATTGTGCTGGTCTTTACCATTCTGCCGGCAGTGTGGGCTATTTATGTAAGCTTTACCAATCGGGCATTGACCGGTGAACGTTCCGTGGTGTATGAATTTGTTGGCATGGCAAATTATGTCAAATTACTTACCAATGAAATATTCCTGCATTCGATAAGCCTGACATTGTGGTACACGTTGTGGACCAATCTCGGTCAATTTGTGCTGGGTTTGGCCACGGCATTGTTTCTGAATCGCGCCAATTTATGGGGCAAAACGTTCTTGCTGGCGGCCGTTGTACTACCAATGGTCATCCCCGCGGTCATTCAATCGTTGATATGGTCGTCGATGCTGGCCATAGGTGAATACGGCACACTGAATCGCATTATCGGGTTGTTGGGCTTTGAGCCTGTGATGTGGCTACGTGAAGCACCGATGATTTCGGTCACGCTGGTGAAT
>CAIPUQ010000266.1 GCA_903868295.1 uncultured Roseiflexaceae bacterium | reverse complement strand
ATGCGTTGGGTGATGAACGTGGCTGTCAGTGGCAGACCGTCACACAGGTTGACGGGGGCGAGTTTGGCTGCGTCTTTGGGCGCATGGGCGCACAACAGCTGCAACATCTGGCTATCTTGGTTGAGCTCGACCACATAGATCTGGTCATAGCCTGCCATGAAGGTCCGCACGTCGTCGTTGAGGGGCAACGAACGCAACCGCATGCTGCTCGTCTCGATGCCCTGGGCACGCAGGCGGTCACGGGCTTCGGTGATGGCGTCTGCCGTCGATCCATACCCGATAATTCCTACGGTTGCGCCGGGGCGTGCGTCGATGACGGGTGCCGGCACATGGCGTCGGGCGGTGTCGAGCTTGCGCGTCAGCCGGTCCATGTTGCGTTGCCAGTCGTCGTTACGCTCGCTGTAGACGCCTTGTTCGTTGTGGCCGGTGCCGCGGGCCAACCAGGCCGCCCGTGGATTTTGATTGCCTGGGATGGTGCGGTAGCCGATGCCGTCATTGTCGACGTCGCGGTAGCGACCCCACTTGTTGTCGTGGTCGGCGAGGAACTGCGCGAAGCTGCCCGTGTCGAGCACTTTGCCCCGGTCGAGCGGCTGTTCGGGGTAGTCGAAGGGCTCGGTCATCCAGTTGTTCATCCCCAGGTCGAGGTCGCTCAGCACCAGCACCGGTGTTTGGAAGCGTTCTGCAAGGTCAAACGCCGTGCCCGCGTAGGCAAAGCATTCGGTCATGTCGCCGGGGATCAAGCAGATATGCTGACTGTCGCCGTGACCGAGGTAGTAGGCAGACAGGATGTCGCCTTGCGAGACACGCGTCGGCAACCCGGTCGAGGGACCCATGCGCATGATGTCCCAGATGACGATGGGCACTTCGGCGAAGTGCGCCAGACCACCGAATTCGTTCATCAGCGAAATCCCCGGACCCGAGGTCGCGGTCATGGCGCGTGTGCCCGCCCAGCCAGCACCAACAATAATCCCTGCAGCGGCCAGTTCGTCTTCGGCCTGGATGATGGCGTAGTTGACGCGATCGTCGACTGCCGGGCGCAACTTGGGTGCGTATTCGGTAATGGCATCGACCAGGCTGGTCGACGGGGTAATGGGGTACCAGGCGACGACACCCACACCACCGACCAACGCGCCGATGCCGGCTGCGGTGTTGCCGTCGATGAGGATTTTGCCGGCGGTTTTGTTGAGCGGTTCGACGCGGAACGGGTCTTGTTTGGGCAGGTGTGCGACCGTGTGGGCAATTGCCATGTCGACCATGCGCAAATTGAGGTCGACGGCTTTGCGCTTGCCGTTGAAGTGATGCATCAATGCATTTTCGATTTCGACCCGGCTGATGCCAAACAACTGTGTGACCACGCCGACATACGACATGTTGGTGATGTAATCACGCAAATGCTGTGGCGGTGCAATTTCTTTGATGAAATCTTTGACCGGCACGGGGTAATACACCACATCGCTGCGGGGCGTGGTGAACTTCATGTCGGCGGGGTGTATACACACGCCACCTGCCGGCAGGTTCGCCAAGTCTTCGTCGGATGTGCGTGGGTTGTACGCAACGAGAATCTCGGAATACTCGCGCCGGGCAGCGTAGCCCTGATGGCTGACGCGGATGGTGTACCAGGTGGGCAAGCCCGAAATATTAGATGGAAAGAGATTTTTGCCGCTGACGGGTACGCCCATTTTGAAGATGGCGCGTATCAGGGTATTGTTGGCGGTTTGGCTCCCTGAGCCGTTTTCGGTGGCGACAACCAACGTAAAATCGTTGATAACGGGGGT
>CAIPUQ010000265.1 GCA_903868295.1 uncultured Roseiflexaceae bacterium | reverse complement strand
CTCGCACGTGTTGCCGCCTTGTGGGCCACAAATGACGGTAGGGATCCCACCGTGGTATGCGATATGGCTGGTATCCGCCACACTTCGACCCAGTACCAACACGATTTCTGTCTGTTGTTCTTGTGCAAGTGCTTCACGCATAGCAGTTACCAACGACGAGGTTTCGGGCACGAGGTACGGTCCCGGCGCTGGGGTTGGGCGTTCGTCGACGAACAGTTCCCACGTGCTGTGACGAACAACATCGTTCAACACCGTTTCGATTTGGTGTCGAGCATGTGCAAGGGTTTCGCCAGGCAAAATGTGACGGTCTATCCAGACATCGGCGACTTCGGGAACGAGAATCATTGTTCCGCCGCTGTGGATCCCGATGACATTTATGGTGCCAGCAAGACCAAAACGTTCACTCCAGCCCAAATCAACCAGGCCAGGTTCTTCGATGGCGGCTACAAAGCGTGCTGCGTCAGCAGCTGCATTCACTCCACCGCCGAACGCTGCGTGTACTGTTTTGCCGTTGAAGCGCACCCGAAAGACATGCCGGCCACGTTGTCCGATGGTCAATGTCGCGGCCGACGCGGGCTCTGGCACCAGCGCTGCGACACAACCAGCCAGCAAACCGCTGGCAATCATGACGTGTGCACCACGCGACCAGTTTTCTTCGTCACTGGTGGCACTGATAATGACCCGGCCGGGCAACGTGACACCAGATTTCGCAATCGCCTCTGCGATTGCCAATACACACGCCGCCCCGCCCTTCATATCATGTGCACCCAAGCCATAGAGACGGTCACCCACAACGACTGGTTCGAACGGATCCGTCTGCCACCCAGCAAATGCATCGAACGTATCAAGGTGAAAGTTCAACATGACTGCCTGGTCACCGGTGCCGTATGTGGCAACGATGGTGTCCCCAGACTCGGCTACCTGCAACCGCGTCACGGCATATCCTAATGAACCCAAAAACGCCGCTGTATAGTCACTCATTGCCTGTTCGGCATTCGTCACCGAAGGGATAGCGACAATTTCGCGGGCAATCGATACAATGCGATCCTGGTCGAGTGCCGCAAGAATACGGTCAAGCATGGTGTTCCTCCTTGGCGATACATCGTTCGATGCCGGCTGCGATACGGATAAGGGTAGCATCACTCCAAGCGGTCCCCATGAGCGTTATCCCAATGGGTAACCCATCAATCAAGCCGATAGGGACCGTAATCAGTGGGTATCCCGCACATGCAGCCATGGTGGTGCTATCACTAGGCGACGGTGGATCACCATTTTGCTGATCGAAACGCCAAGCCGGCGTACCAGACGGTACCACTATTGCATCGAGGTGTGCGCTCTGGAGGGCGGCGTCTATCCCTTCGATGGCGGCGTGCTGGCGCAGCCACTGGCGTGCCTGCATGTAGCGGTCTGTATCGGCTTCTGTGATACTCTGGGCTCGTTCCAGGATAGCTTGATCAAACGGAAAGCCGGGATTTGGATGCGCAGAATTGTACGCGATCACATCTGCCAACGTCTTGACCGCGGTCGCTTCCATCCCGGCGAGTGGTACCCGTGTGCGTAAGTATGCGTTGAGTTGGGTCTTGAACTCATAGAGCATGACAAGATATTCAGCTTCGTTTGTGCGTACCTCGGTGACATGCGGAATAACCACATCGGTCACAATGGTTGCGCCCGCCGCTGCAAGCAACGCCACTAACGCACGCATCCGTGCGTCAATACGTTCATCGTAGCCGCTGTAGTCACGGGTGACGTATCCGATTCGTAGACCATCCAATGGCAGGGTCGGTGCAACCGTGATTGCCGCGATAAGCCCAGGCGGGATTGCTGCAGTTGCCGGGTCGAGCGGATCTGTACCGGCAATAACTGCCAACATCGCCGCGGCATCCGCAACTGTCGTCGCGTGCGTACCAACGGTGTCTTGGCTTGCACAAATC
Source organism: uncultured Roseiflexaceae bacterium (assembly GCA_903868295.1). Taxonomy (GTDB): domain Bacteria; phylum Chloroflexota; class Chloroflexia; order Chloroflexales; family Roseiflexaceae; genus UBA965. The sequence goes on along the minus strand of CAIPUQ010000265.1, from coordinate 554 downwards.
GGTATCACACCCGTTCGGCTGACAAACCCGACGGTTGGCTTGATCCCGACTACGCCACAGCGTGCGGATGGAGAAATAATCGAACCGTCGGTCTCGCTCCCCAGCGCCACTGGCACTAATCCCGCCGCAACCGCTGCAGCTGACCCCGAACTCGATCCGCTCGGGCAACGTGTGGGGTCATATGGGTTGAGGCATTGTCCGCCGCGGGTGCTGTAGCCGCTGCTCGATGCAGCGGCTCGGAAATTGGCCCACTCACTCATGTTTGCCTTGCCTACGATAATGATTCCGGCGGCACGGAGCTTCTGAACGATGAAGGCATCCCCCCCTGCGCGAGACGACAATAACGCTGCACTTCCAGCGGTCGTTTGCATACGATCGCCTGTGTCAATATTGTCTTTGATGAGTATCGGTAGCCCATCATAGATACTGAGTGGTGTCCCTGTTGCATAGCGTATAGCGCTCTGTTGTGCGTATACGAGTGCATCGGGGTTTTGTTCGAGGACCGCCCGGTTATCATCCCTGGTAAGTCGGTCGATAGCCTTGGTGGTAATTGT
>CAIPUQ010000264.1 GCA_903868295.1 uncultured Roseiflexaceae bacterium | reverse complement strand
GGGTTCGATCACGTTGCCAGAGGGTGTCGAGATGGTGATGCCGGGTGACAACATCGAGATGGCCGTGGAACTCATCGTTCCGGTCGCCATCGAAGATGGTCTGCGCTTCGCCATCCGCGAAGGCGGTCGTACCGTCGGCGCAGGTGTCGTGTCCAAGATTACGGACTAAAGTATCCCAGCGGTGATGCCGTGGCAACACGGTATCACCGCATTTACTCTTGGAGCAGCGGGCACTGCCCTTGGTGAGAGCGACAAATCATGACAGCTGCGAACAACAATAATCCATCAAACATCGTGGCCTGGCTGAACAACAGCGCAGCCATGAAGTTTGTGCGTGAGACCCAAAGCGAACTTCGGAAGGTCACCTGGCCCACGCGTGCCGAAGTCACTCGGTTGACCGTCGTGGTGATGGTCTTGGCAATTTCGGCATCAGTCATTCTGTTCGCAGCAGACGCGCTCTTCGCATGGAGCCTGTTGGAGCTGCAAACGTTGGTTACGCCGCAATAGCGCTGAGCGAGAAAGCGGGGTATCTGTGTCAGAACCGATAGAGACGTCTTCGCCTGCCGATAACTCTACCGATGATGGGTTACGCTGGTATGTCATACAGACCTATGCCGGCTACGAAAACAAAGTAACGCGCAATTTGCTCAACCGAATTGCACAACGTGAAATGCAGCATCTCATCAGTGACGTCATCGTGCCAACCGAAGACGAAATCGAAATAAAGAACGGCCAACGCCGCACCATCCAACGCAAAATCTACCCTGGCTATGTGTTGATACGGATGCAGCTGACGGACGATACGTGGTACTTGGTGCGCAATACACCAGGTGTTTCCACATTTGTAGGGAACGGCAACAAACCGTCCCCACTCGATGAACAAGAAGTACGCACCATCCTGCGTACGATGGAAGCGGACGAGCCGAAGGTACGGGTCACGTACACCGTCGGTCAGACCGTCAAAATCATCGATGGACCATTCACCGACTTCGAAGGTGTCGTGGACTCTATCGACCAGGATCGTGGCCGTGTTCGCGTATTGGTTTCATTTTTTGGTCGTGAAACCCGAGTCGATCTCGACTTCTTGCAGGTGACCAAAGGCGTCGAATAAGGAGCAGTTCTGTGGCTAAAAAAGTAACCGGCGTTATCAAGCTTCAGTTGCCAGCAGGCAAGGCAACCCCAGCACCACCGGTCGGTCCGGCGTTGGGTAGCTATGGTATCAACATCATGGCCTTCGTGAAGGACTACAACGAGAAGACCTCTGCGCAGTTGGGAAGCACCATCCCTGTGGAAATCACCGTCTACAGCGATCGATCTTTCACCTTCATCCTCAAGACCCCACCCGCATCCGACTTGCTCCGCAAGGCAGCCAAGGTCGAGCGTGGTTCGGGCACCCCCAATCGCACCTCAGTCGGCTCGATTACCCGCAAGCAGTTGCGCGCACTCGCCGAACAAAAGATGACCGATTTGAACGCTGTCTCGGTCGAAGCCGCCGAAAACACCATCGCCGGCACCGCACGCAGCATGGGCATCAAGATCACCGAATAATTCTATAGCTCGTGGGAGGGGCGCGCCCCGCATGCACCACGTGGAGGACAACATGGCAAAGAAACACGGGAAGAAATATCTCGAGGCAGCAAAAAAGGTCGACGAGAACAAGCTGTATGCTCCAGCCGACGCCATCCGTTTGGTCAAAGAGACGTCGTACACCAAGTTCGACGGCTCGGTCGAGGTTCACCTGCGCCTAGGCATTGACCCACGCCAAGCGGACCAAAACATCCGTTCCACCGTCGCCCTGCCACACGGTACCGGCAAGACCGTCCGTGTGTTGGTCTTCGCACAAGGTGACGCTGCAGTTGCAGCGCGCGAAGCCGGTGCAGATTTCGTTGGTGCCGACGAGTTGATCGCCCAGATCGACCGTGAGAATTTCTTCGACTTCGATATCGCCATCGCCACCACCGACATGATGGCCAAGGTCGGCCGCGTCGCCCGAAAGCTCGGACCTCGTGGCTTGATGCCGAACCCCAAGTCTGGCACCGTTGTCGCTGGCGACGACCTGGCACGCACCATCAAGGAAGTCCGCGGTGGTCGTGTTGAGTTCCGCAATGACAAGACCGGTTTGTTGCACGTCGCCGTCGGCAAGGTCAGCTTCACCGACGAACAGATTAGCCAGAACATCGCGTCCCTGATGGAGTCCGTCAAGGCCACCAAGCCGTCGTCCATCAAAGGCACCTTCGTTCGTTCTGTGACGTTCACCAGCACCATGGGACCTGGCATCGCCGTAGACCCGACGGCTGCACAGGCCATGTCGACCAACTAGTTCCCACCACCACAAACCGAGTTGCATGCAACTCGGTTTGTCGGGTATACTCCAACAGGAACTACATACGACCAGAGACCGTCGGCGCCGCTCAGGCATAAAGGGGTTCATCCCTACCGACCGAGGTGAGCCCCCCACACTTGCTGTGCACGGGTTACCGCGTCTCGTATGCGGTAACCCGTTTGGTTATCTCTAATCTACACAAGGAGGGGGGTGAATTATGCCAACACAACGCAAAATCGAGACAGTATCTGAATTGACCGAAAAGATGTCACGGATGCAAGCCGTCATCGTTGCTGACTACCGCGGTATCACCGTGGCCGAAGTGACGAAGCTGCGCAACAAAATCCGTCCACTCGGTGGTGAATTCATTGTCGCCAAGAACACGCTTGCCTTGATTTCTGCCAAAGAGACCGGTTATGCCGGGATCGAGCCTGCTTTGAAGGGCCCAACCGCACTGTGCTTCGCCTATGGTGATGTCGCAGCAGTGGCCAAAGCCATCAAGGAAGTCAACGCCGAAATCAAAAAGCTGTCGTTCCGTGGCGCTATGCTGGGTACGGTGTACATTGACGGTGCCGATGCACTCGACAAAGTCGCCAGCGTACCTACTCGCCCCGAAATCCTGTCCCAGATCGTCGGAGTCATCGCCGCACCGCTTACCGGTGTCGTCGGTATCCTCGACAGTGTCGCCACTGGCGTCATCTACGCGGTTCAGGGTCGTGCCGACAAGCTCGGCGGCGACGACAAGGCTGCCTAAACAGCCCTTCGTCCACCATTCATCTGTGTATCAACATTACTTCTGAGGAGTACTACTGTGTCCGACAAAATCAACAAAATTGTGAGCGCAATCGAAGAACTGAACGTTCTCGAACTGGTCGAGCTGAAGAAGACCATGGAAGACAAGTGGGGCGTTACCGCCGCCGCTCCGATGATGATGGGCTCCATGGCCCCAGCAGCAGGCGCACCAGCCGCCGCCGCTGAAGAAAAGACCGAGTTTGACGTCATCCTCAAGGAAGCCGGCGCAAACAAGATCAACGTCATCAAGGTCGTTCGCGAAATCACCAGCCTGGGCCTCAAAGAAGCCAAGGACCTGGTCGATGGCGCACCAAAGGCCGTCAAGGAAGCTGCTTCGAAAGAAGAAGCCGAGCAGATCAAAGCCAAGCTGGTCGAAGCTGGCGCAACCGTCGAAATCAAGTAATACTGATTTCGCACAGACCGGCCGAGGCAATTGCCTCGGCCGGTTTGCTATAGAATCGACGACATCTATGCGTATACCCATCCATCGCGATAACGACCACGAACTCCTCGGATTTGTCATCTCTGTCGCCGACCGCTGGCGTGCACTCACCGTGTTTGGCGGTATCCTGGCAACCTACGCAACACAGAACGACGCGAGCGCGCATGTCGTCCGCCGTGGCCTTGCGTCACTCGCCGCCCACTGGCAATACTACGACGCCAGCGCTGACCAATGGCATACCTGCCTCATCCAAGAGGCCAATGAAACAACCGTTACCATTGTGCTCGGATACACATCAGAACCAGGCGCTCCTACCAAAATACTCTCTGCTGACGATTACGCCCGCGGCGACATCCTCACCCTCGAATAACTGCATCATCATACACAACGTGACGCAGCGACGCATGGCGACTATGTCCGGCGGCGACGTTTGTGTGGTGCACCGCACCACACGGAGGCGTGCCGACAGGAGCCGCCGCCGCCTTCAGCTGATGCGACGCAGGCGAAGCCTTTTCCCAAAAAAAGAAAAAACCTACATCTCCTGATTGGGCAACCGCACGCTCTGTTGCCACGACACCGCCTGCCCAATCCCCGTGGCCAGATCAATGGTCGGTGTATAGCCGAGGAGTTCTTTGGCACGGCGCAAATCGGCAATGTAATACGAAACCTCGCCGACGCGTTTGCTCTCTTCGATACGGATGTCCGGGTGGGCGTTGCCGACTGCAGCAGCCACATATTGTGCCATCTCGACCAATGTACTGCCTACTCCATAGGCCAGGTTGATAGTGGCTGCAGTGATGCGCCGGTGCGCCAGTGCGTCGATCCCGCGCAGGATGCCGGCCACACAATCGTCGACATGGGTGAAATCGAGCTTTTTTTCGCGACCATAGACCGTCACCGGTCGTCCTGCGTGGAGTTCGCGGATAAACAGCGGGATGACTCGTTCCATGCGCTCGATGTCGTTGTCATAGCGGCCATAGACATTCGAAAAGCGAAAGACGATGTACGGCAGCCCATAGCACCGCGCATACGAATAGACCAGTGACTCGCCGGCGATCTTGCTGGCCGAATATGGGCTTTCGGTGTAGGCGAAGTCTGCAGTCTGCTCGTCGGTTAGGTAGCGATGGATATCGCCGTAGACCTCACGCGATGAGGCAAAGACGACGGGGAGCTGTTGCGCACGGCAGTACTCGAGG
>CAIPUQ010000263.1 GCA_903868295.1 uncultured Roseiflexaceae bacterium | reverse complement strand
GTCTTGGTGGCCGAGAGCATGCCCGCAAAAATGAGCGGTTGGCCGACGTGGTCGTCGCTGATGGTGCCGAGTGATGTGACGTCACTCAAGTCGACGTCGCGCAGGGCTTGGACGACGGGGTGGTCAGAGCTGTACATGCCGAGGAGTTCTTTTTCCCATGTCAGGAGTTCGCGCATATCGGCCCGTGACTCGTTGATGACGGGGAAGGCCACAGCGCTCATGCGCACGGCGTCGTCTTGGGCAGCGCCACCGCCGAGGAGGTCGAACAGACTCGATTGGCCGGTGGCGCGGGCTTTTTGGGCGGCTGCGCCGGCGTCGATGACTTGGTCGAGGACCGCGAGCTTTTGGCGGCGCGTGCCTGCGAGTGCATCGAAGGCGCCGGCCTTGATGAGACTTTCGACCACGCGTTTGTTGATGAGCTTGGCGTCGACCCGATCGCAGAAGTCTTCGAGGCTGGCGAACGGTTGATCTGCACGCGCCGTCACGAGCGCCTCGACCGGGCCTTCGCCGACGTTCTTGATGGCCGCCAGGCCGAAGCGGATGCCGCGCTGCAGCGCGGCATCGTTTTCGCCCTGCTGATCGAGGTTCTCGATCGAAAAGTCTGACTGACTGGCATTGATGTCTGCGCGGAGCACCGCGACACCTAGTTTGGCGCACTCGTTGACGGCTTTGGCGACGTCTTCGATCTGACCGGCCGAGGCCTTGAGAACGGCAGTCATGTATTCGACGGCGTAGTGCTGCTTGAGGTAGGCAGTCTGGTAGGCGAGCAGGCCGTACAGGGTGGCGTGGGGGATGTTGAAGGAGTAGCCGGCGAAGGGGATGATGAGTTCCCACAGTTGGTCGGCTTGGGCTTGGGTCAGCCCGTTCTTGAGGCAGCCCTCTTTGAAGCGGGGCTCTTCGGCGGCCATGGTGTCGCGTTGCTTTTTGCCGATGGCCTTGAGGACGACATAGGCTTGACCGAGTGTGTAGCCCGACACGACTTGCAAGAGCTGCATGATTTGCTCTTGGTAGACGATGACGCCGTAGGTGTTCTCGAGGATGGGTTTGAGAATGGGGTGCAGATATTTGATGTTGCGCGGGTTGTTTTTGCCTTGGATATAGACGGGGATCTGGTCGAGTGGGCCTGGCCGATAGAGGGCCACCATGTTGTAGATGTCTTCGACGCGGTTGGGTTTGAGCTCTTTCAGGTAGCGCACCATGCCGGCGGATTCGAGCTGGAAGACGTTGACGGTCTCGCCGCGGCTGAGGGACTCGAAGGTGCGGGCGTCGTCGAGGGGGATGTGGCGGAGCTCCATCGGGGTGGTCTGACCGGCGCTGATGAGGCTGAGTGCCTCGGCGACAATGGACAAATTGCTCAGCCCGAGGATATCCATTTTGAGCAGGCCGATTTTGGCCAGCGTGGGGCCTTCGTAGGCGGCCATCAAGGAGTTTTCGTCTTTGGTGGTGCGCTGCAGGGGCACAATCGAATCGAGCGGATTGCGCGAGACCACGACGCCACAGGCGTGGGTGCCCACGTTGCGCATCCGGCCTTCGATTTTTTGGGCCCAGTCGACGATTTGTTGGACCTCGCTGCTGGAGTCGTAGAGCTGGCGGAACTCGGCGGTCTTGAGCTCTTCGGGCTTGGCGAGGGCGTCTTTGAGGGTCAAATTTGGATTGGTTGGGATGAGTTTGGCGATGCGGTCGACCTCGTTGAGGGGGATGTCGAGGGCGCGGCCGACGTCACGGATAGCGGCTTTGGCCCCGAGGGTACCGTAGGTGACGATCTGGGCAGTGTTTTCGCGGCCGTATTTGTTGGCGATGTAATCGATGATTTCGCCACGGCGGCTATCGGCAAAATCGACGTCGATGTCGGGCATTTCGAGGCGTTCACGTGACAGGAAGCGCTCGAACAACATGCGATTGGTAATCGGGTCGACGTCGGTCACACCCAGGCTGTACAGCACCAGCGATGCGCCGGCCGAACCACGCGGCAGACAGGGGATGTTGCGCGAACGTGCGTACGAAATGTAGTCCCAGACAATCAGGATGTAATCGGGGAAGCCCGTCGCATTGATGACATCGAGCTCGTAGTCGAGGCGCTCGGGGTAGCCCGGCGGGATCATGCCGTTGAAGCGCTTGGTCAGGCCTTCGTAGCTCACATGGCGTAGGTACGAGGCAGCGTCGAAGCCGGCGGGGATGTCGAACACAGGCAGCTCGACGCGACCGAAGTCGAGCTTGAGGTTGACCATGTCGGCGATGCGCCGGGTGTTGTCGATGGGGGCCGTGCCGTAGTGCTTGAAGCGCTTATAGACGTCGTCGGCCGAGAGGATATGGTAGCTCTCGTCCATGTCGTATTTTTTGGTGCAGAGCTCCTGCAGGGTCATGTTGAAGCCCATGGCCATGATCATGCGGTGGGCGTCGAGGTCTTGGGCACGCACAAAGTGGCTGTCGCAGGTTGCCACCAGGGGAATCCCCAGCTCTGAGCCGATTTTGACCAGTTCGTCGTTGACCTCGATCAGCTCTGGGGCGTTTTCGTGGAGCTGGAGCTCGAGGTAATAGCGGTCGGGACCGAGCAGATCGCGGAACCACGCGGCCGACGCGCGGGCTTTGTCGGGCTGCTTGTTCATGATGTGCTGGGCGACTTCGCCCGCGAGACACGCCGAAGTGACGACCAGGCCTTCGTGGTATTGCTCGAGCAGTTCACGGTCGATGCGCGGCCGTGCAAAGATGCCCTTGCTGCCCATCCCCTCGAGGTGGGCGCGGGTCGTCAGCTTGACGAGGTTCTGGTAGCCGGTGTAGTTGGTGGCCAGCGTCAGCAGGTGATGATAGTTTTTGCCGCCGCGTTGGGTCGCATCGCCGCGCCCACCGGGTGACATGTATGCCTCGAGGCCGATGATGGGCTTGACGTTGGCCTTTTTGGCGGCGTTGTAGAAATCAATCGCACCGTACATGACGCCGTGGTCGGTCATGGCGATGCTGTCCATATTGAGTTCGGCGGCGCGTTCGACGATGCCCTTGATGGTGGCATAGCCGTCGAGCAGGCTGTATTCGGAGTGCACGTGGAGGTGGACAAAATCGTTCATCGGTGTACCATTGTGCTAGGTCGCTGCGGCGACGCCGAGGGTAGCTGTAGTATAGCAGAAAACGCGGTTAGTGTAAAGTCTTTTTGATGCATCAGAAAGCCAAAAACCGCACATTCACATAATGTACGCCGGTGGGGTTGATGGGAGTGGAGCAGAAGGAGCGCGCGATGTGTGGAGCTGCCCGATTCCGCTGGGAGGATTTGCTCGATCCGCTGATTGCCAAAGGCATCCCCATTGGTCCGCAACCCAAACCCACGCAAGAACCAAGTGCGACGAGTGCAGGCACGGATACGCTGTACGAATCGCGCTACTGGTCTGGTGCGCCGATTTTGCCGGTGATGTACAACGGCGTGCTCGCACTGTGTCGGTGGGGGAACCGCAACGAGACGCGTGCATATCCGCCGAGCGGGTGGGCCAAACACGAGAGTTATATGGCAGGGATATGGGATCGGTACGAGCCGACGATGGTGAACATCCCGCTCGTCGCAGGGTACGAAAAAGGGGTGTGGTACGGGATCGACCATGGAGTCCGTGGACTGGTGGTCGGTGCAGGTGCCGATCAGCGCGTCTACATGCTGACCACAGCGGCTGACGCAGCCTATGCCCGGCTGACAGACCATGACCGCATGCCGTTGCTGATCGATCAGACGGTGGTCGTGCCGCACGCAGGGAGCCGCAGTCAGCTCCGCTTATGGTGAGCGAGTGAGGGTGACGGTAATGCGGCCGCGGTAGCGACTACTGCCGTCGGTGTTGGTGGCGACGTGTTCTGGGGG
>CAIPUQ010000262.1 GCA_903868295.1 uncultured Roseiflexaceae bacterium | reverse complement strand
GTCACAATGTCGATGTCGACAGCACCCACCGAAGACCGTTTATCACGGTCACGCGCACTATAAAAAATCCGATATACATCGCCATTCAGATGGATCGGCAACGGATTGGCAACATGGCTCTGTAACAACGGATGCACGCCCTCCGGAGGGAGCGTGTACAGCAGACCGAGTTTGCGCCAGTATGTGCTCATATGCGTCGTAATCGTGTACTAGGTAACGTTGATCGCTCGGTCGCAGTGCCGATGTACACACCCTCACGCTCTGCATCTGCAAGAAGCATTGTGCCTGCACCGACAACGCACATATCACCGATAGTAATGTGGTCTCGGAGGGTAACATTGACCCCAAAGAAGCACTGCTCGCCGATGACAACCCCACCCGACACCACGACGTGAGATGCAATAAAGGTATGATCGTGAATGGTGGAATGATGGCCAATATGATTCCCTGACCATAACGTGACATTGTTCCCAATGGTCACAAATGGCTGAATCGTGTTGTCTTCGAGGATGAAACAATTTTCGCCGATCCGCCCCTCGTTCAAAACTGTCGCATGCGAGCTTATATAGCTTGTCAGCGTATACCCCAACGCCTTTGCGGCAAGGTATTTTTCTTTGCGTATTGCGTTGAGCTTCGAATAGCTCAATGCAACAAACATGTCATACGATTCGGGAGGATACAGAGCTGAGACTTCTTCGAACGGTACTACAGGCAGTCCACAAAACACGCGCTCTGTGAGAAATGCTGCATCGACCGTGAACGCCACGACCTCGTACGCGCTGTCGGTACGAAAATAAAAATATGCTAACTCAGCGATATCTGCGCTGCCAAAAATAACGAGTTTTTTGCTCATACATTCTTCCTCACAAGAATGGTGAATTCGTAGAGGCCATAGTCATGCAGAATCGCAACATTACGCGAAAAATTGCGCTTGCAGTAGTCGAACCACTCTCCCGGGTTCGCATAATACAAGTAATCACGCTGCTTCTCAGGATCCGAGTACGATGTCAGGCAGTTAAACGCAAATCCTTTGGTTGACGTGCGATCAAGCAACGCCAATGTCGAGCGGAAGTACTCATGCCAGGCGTCATCCGTGTAGTTCATGCGGACATTAAGGATACCACTGGCAATGCCATAATCCGCTACGTCTGGTTCGCTGGTCACCACAAACGATGCATGTGGCTCATGCGCATATCGTGCGCGTGCCGATTCAATCATCGCAGCCGACACATCACAGCCGGTATATCGAATACCGGGATGCGCAGGCTTGAGGACGTCGTACAGTGCACCATATCCACAGCCGACATCATTGACTGATATTTCTTGTGCAGGAGTAATCACCTTTGTCAGCTGTGCAAAGCGTAACAACTGACTATCCTCGCCGTTCCAATCCACACCGCGAGGTGTCTCACCATGTTGCCGGAGTGTCTCGGTGTAGTATTGGGCGACATCTCGCAAAATCGCAGACTCAGTATGCTCAGACATGGTGCCCCCTCACAGTTCCCTCAATATACCATGCTCGTCTTGCGGGTCTCAATCAACGATACGCGTCACGTTGATGTGTACATACTGTAACGCACCCGAAGCAGCATCACACATGCGCCGTTGCTATTGCTCCGTAGAGTCTTGAACTCGCTGCTCCGCCGCATACACTTCGCGGATGATTGTGTATGGGCGTTGCTTTACTTCGGTGAAAATTTTTGCGAGATAGATGCCTTGCACGCCGAGAAAAAAGACAATCAACCCCGAAAAAAACCATATCGACGCTATCAGGGCTGTGAACCCGACCGGTACCGTCGGCTGCAATAGTCGCAACAACACGCTATAGGTGATGTACAGCACGGCAGAAAAAGAAATCAACAAGCCCGCATAAAAGGTAAATATCAACGGCAGACTGCTAAACGAGGTAACCGCATTGATGAGATGGTCGAGTTTACGGCCGAGCGTGTACGTCGTTGGACTCGAGGCATGTTTTTTGACAACCGCTTTCACCTGCCGAAAGCCGGTGATAATCCACAAACCGCCGATGTTGATTTCGCGTTCTTGATGAAGCAGCAATGCATCCACAAAGCGCCGCGACATCACTCGAGCGGTGACAATGTTGTCTGGCTGCACAATACCAGTGAGTGCACGAAACAATCGATAAAACAACGGCCCCGTTATGCGCTCATAGAGACTGCCCTTGCGCGCTCGTTGGACGCCATACACCATATCTGCGTGCTCGTCTTGCATCGTCCGCCAAAATTCGAACAACCACTCAGGCTCTTCTTCGAGATCACTATCAAGGAGATACACATGCTCCCCGGTGGCGTGGGCAAGGCCGGTCATCATGGCTTTGTGGTGACCAAAGTTGCGTGATAAATCGACAACTTTCAAACGCGGAAACTGTGCGATCTGTGCAACGGCAATTTCGAGACTGTTGTCCGGAGAGCCGTCATTGACAAGCACAATTTCGAACGAATCACCGACGAGTTGACGCGCAACGGTCGTTGAACGTGTAAGGAACTCTTCGATGTATGAAGCAGATCGATAGAGGGTTGCGACAATCGAAAGTTTCATCGGTGTACATACCTCATCGAAGCCGCTGCATTGGGTCCGCAATTGAAAAGCAGATCGACGATGCTCACTCCATGCACAAAATCGCCCCACAACTGCGGGTACTCGACATACCCCGCATAGTCGAACCAGGTGAGTTTGATGTTGTAATCAACAAAAACCTGTTCGTCGACATAGTCACGTGCTGCCGGTCCCGAGATGTATTCGGTCCCGCCTGCCTTGGCACACAAGTCGGCGAGGCGCTCTGTCTTGCCTTCGATGAGTGTATAGTCGCTCGACGCAGAAATAGTTGTGTTGATCCCGATATAGGTGCAGATGGACTGCAAGAACGTCCGATTCAAGGCCGAGAGATGCGTATAGGTCTGCCCACAATAGAGCGGTTCGAGGAGTTTCGCAACCTCTGCATAATACGGTGCGCGCTTGTAATTGGTCGTTAAGGCCTTCCAATGAATATCTTGCCATTCCGTGCCGTCTAATTCTGTGTCACGGATTTTTTGGAAGTATTTGCCTTTGACCAATACAGGCACCGTCAACCACTGTACCCCTTGTGGGGTTTTGATTTGGTTGCGGTTACGCCAATCCCGGCGGGTGTATTGCATATCGTCGTAGAGGATAAACTCGTCAACGGCAGCAATCATGTCAAAATACCCCTTCCAAGGGATATAGTTTGATTGGACGATTGCAACTTTCTTCATGGCTGAGTCGCCTTTACTTTCAGAACGCGGAAGGTTTGAGTGCTCAATGCGGGAACGTCCTCGTACCCAGCGGAAATGTACGCAGTCAGCAGAGGGTGAGTCTGAGAGTATCGCAATGCGTCGTTCCCATCCATGGGCGCATCAGACCAGATGACATAGGTTATACGTTGTGCTTGCAGACGTGCTATTTCGGTACGCTCGAATTCGGGCGTCCGCGGCCACGTTGGATAAATCTCCCACACGGGTGCTCGCACATCGAGCAGTGCATAGGCGCCGGGCCAAAACGGCACAATCAGTCCGCCATCCCCATTACCGCTGAGGGTTGCATGGACTTGTTGGAAGAATTGGACCTCGGTCGCACTGCTTTTGGGGACCAATAACACGGATCCGGCAATTGTTACTGGCTGACACTGCATCGAAACGACACACTGTACCCCAGGGTGTAGCGGGCCGATGCTCGTCACTGAGAGCACCAACAGTGCTGCGATGAGTCCGGTACGCACGTATGCGCGCAGCGTCCAGGATATGCAGACCAATGCAACCAACAACGGCGCAATCGACTGCGCTAAATGGGCTGGATCAGCACGAGAAAACGCTACATGGGTGTAGACCACTGCAAGACTGCTACTCGCAAGTAACAAGGCAGGTGTTTGCTTTGTTCGGATATAAACGCTGACCGCGTAGATATACGCTGCCCAGCCGCCGAGCAGTACTGCAACGAACCAACTCCCAATACTAAGCCGTTGCAGGATTTGGCTGGCCGCACCGTCGAACGGAACAAGCCATGGCCATGGCACGGGAAGCGCTGCATTTGTGGTTTTGATCTCTGTCAAGAACAACACACTATCTACAAACGCACCGATGAACCCAGGTTTCGCGAATTCGATGAACAACAGCGGGAGACTACCGATGACGACACCAAGCAGCCCTGCTCCGATGATGCGTAGCGTTCTCATACGTGAGAAGTCCTGGTACAACACGACCGGCAACACCAACGCAATCGCCACAAGACCATAGACAGCATGGTTACGCCCCATGATAGCAACGAGGCCAACCCCGATACCGACAAGCAACGCTCGTCGTTCAGTACCTGCCGAAGCGAACCACGAAAGCAACGCGACCAACAACAGACTCGTGCTGTTGTCGAAGATTTTGTGCCGTGGGAACATCCAGAGACAAATAAGACACAGTAGCGCGACTGCGAACCATTCATCACGGTCGGTGCGTATCATCCCTGAACGGATGATACGGTGCATCAAAATGCCTATTGCAACCAATTGACACAGCATGGCTGCGAGCCGAACGGGCAAGATGCCTGTGTCGCCCATGAACATCATGGTCGCCGCAGAGAGCAGATATCTCCCAGGATCATAGCCACTGTAATCACGAAAAGTGACATCGCCGGAAAGCATTGCTTTGGCACCATACCACAGGTAACCTTCGTCGCGCAGGTTAAGGCCCGTCATCCCTTGCCACATGAATACACCCACTACAAAAAGCAGTGGGTAGAGCACACGAAGCCTGTTATTTTGTGAGAATATTTTATCCAGTAGCATGGCATATAGTATACCACAGCGCACCACGACAGATGCTGTGTGCGCTGTAGAATCGTCTTCCTGCGTGTGTGACTGAGCTATCGCTTACTGGTGAAAGTCACTTCACAGCGTACTTCTACGGGATTTTTCGTGTAGATGTTTTGTGCGACCAGCGATTGATCCGGATGTGGCTGATGATACTGGGTGTACAAAATTTCCCGCGTCCCTTTTAAACCAGTGTTGTGCATCCATACCTGTGTGAGGTAGCGCATACTTTTCTCACGACGAGTGAAGGCACAGTCTGTTTTCCCGATTTCGCCACGCCGGAATTTGACCGTGTTGCCGAAGTAGAGTCGATCCGAGCGATGCAGACCAAGGCGCGATCCATCTTTGGCAAATACCGGCAATAACGTGTTCGTTTCGACATCGGTGAGGGTGAACCAGTTATCGATCATGTGTAAATCAGTACTGTTAAAGACATTGATTGGCGCATCACCATAGACGCGCGCAGCCAATGACAGTGGGTGATCGTTGTAGCCTTTGTGCCCCATGTATGGCACCGGCAGCGTAATGCCATAGACCATCCCAAGGAATATGGCGTGCCACACCACCATACTGAACATCAGGGTCGGTGGCTGGGACGTCGGGACCGCAGCAGCCCAATCGGCTTTGGGACGTGGGAGGACACATGCCCCAAACATCGCTCTGCGGCGTGCTGCAACAAACCTATAAATGGCGGGGCCGACAGCGAGGATTTTGCCCAGCCACAAGAGCGGTAGTGCAAGCCACAGTACCTGCACGTGGCGTGCGAGTAACAGATACAAATCATAACCGGCGGCTACTTTGCCCGCACCAGGAATCACTCCATGCAGGTCTTCCAGGGCGGTATCAATCGAAATCCCATATGTCGCCAACACATCATGATTTTTTGAGACTGGAGTCAACTGGACACGATCAAACAAGTCCACACGCCGGACAAATTGCACGGTCCGGTCACACAGATTGCATTTATCATCATAGAAAAGAAGCAATTTTTTGGTTGAATCAACCCCCCACTGCGGCCAGAAAAGGGCAATCCACATAATCATTTCGATGTACGAGAGTGAACCGAGCTGTAACCCCACGCACGACAAAAGGAAAAACAGTATGCCCCATATGATTGCGCCGATGCGCCACCACCCACCGAAGAGGACAAATGGGAGCAAGGCGGCATACCAAACCATCATTACCACGAGGGACATCCGTGCAAACAAGACGGCTAGCGTGCTTTGGAGCAAGATTGGTTCGACCAGGTAGTGGAAACGTGACATGAAATTATTGACAAACAACATGGGACCGGTCACCCCAGTCATCCATGCGGGCTCGTTCAAATGAATCATGAGCGAGTACATGCACACCAGCCAATAACTGAAGAGCATGACAAATTTGGCGACTGCGATGCTTTCGTTGCCGGGTAGGTGGGATCCATATCCCAGCAGCGGTCGAATTGCAGGAATTTTCTTGACGAGATACCCATCAATCGATAACGTACGACCCGCCTCGGTCAAAAGGAAGAAAAGCGCGACCATTGCGGCGACATCGTTACCCAGCGTGCTTGTGCCGAGGTAGTTTTCTCCGAGCAACCACATAACAAACATAAAAAATCCGAGCGCAAACTGCGTTGCAAACCCGAACATGATGAAGAGCGAAAAAATCAGTTCAAATGCACTGAAATATCCCGCTGGTCTGAAGTATTCTTCGGGGAGCAGGAGGCTTGCAACATCGATGGCACGCAAAAAGATGATCAACCCAAAAAAGAAACGCAGTACTGCGAGTCTGTTGTGTTCGTGTGGGGTGAAAACGGGGAACGAGCGGGCTTGCAAGAATGTCCCAAACCGTGTCAGTACGGTACGTGATTGCGGGACAAATCGATGACCAAGGAAGACAATCGCCGCAATTGCAGCAAAACTCACCGCGAACGTCGTTTGCAGTAACACATAGGTCTCGTTCATGAAATCCCTTTCGTGCTGAGGTTTCCATCTTCTGATGATAGCACAGAGAAGCCAAATTCTCGTTGTTCCGAAGGTCTCATACATCTCTTATGTGCGCGTCACGAACGCCGAATGTGCTGTTCTTGACAAGATGAATGCCTTCTCATATAATCGCCGAATGTTACCTTCGTCCAAAATGCGTTCTCAACATCAGCAGCGCTCACAGCAGCCTGACCACGTGTCTAGGTAAACGTACTTGTTGTAACAAGCCCACCTTGCCAGACTGGTGAGGTGGGCTTTTTGTTTGATGAGAGGATGGTCCATGGAGGCGTTTTATCGCGGCATCGTGTTGGGCCTCACCATCGCAGCCCCAGTCGGGCCAATTGGGTTGCTGTGCATTCGGCGTACGCTGTCGCATGGATGGCGTGCGGGCTTTGTATCTGGACTCGGTGCAGCCACTGCAGATGTGTGCTACGGAATGTTGGCAGTGTTTGGACTGACAGCATTGACACAATTCCAACGCCCTGCCGCCGTCATCGGCGGCTTTTTGTTACTCTACATGGGATGGCAAACGACGCAGATGGTCCCGACGCAGACTGCCACTGCCAAACCCGGCAATATGTACCTGTCGACGCTCGCACTCACCATCACCAATCCAGCCACTATTCTGGTGTTCATCGGATTATTTAGTGGAATAAGCGGCGTGGGGCAGCTCTCACAGACTGCAGCCATTGCCCTCGTCGCCGGCGTAGGTGTGGGTTCGGCGTTGTGGTGGCTGACCGTATCACAACTCACCACCTGGTTGGGACGCGACATCACACCGCAGGGAATGTTGTGGATGAACAGACTCTCAGGAATCATCATTATTGGCTTTGGAATTTCCGCACTATGGAGTAGCATCATATGAGCAAGTCACAACCAAATCACCGCATCGAGACACAGACCGTCCACCTCGGTAATCATGGGGACGCAACAACTGGAGCGGTCATTCCATCGATTGTCATGGCGACGACATTCGAGCGACAGCCGGATTATTCTGCACCATCAGGATTCATCTATGGACGCAGCCAAAATCCGAACCGCCAGGCGCTCGAAGAGACTCTCGCAGCACTCGAGGGCGGTGAGGTCGCCTATGCGTTTGCGTCTGGGCAAGCAGCCACCAATGCTGCCTACCAGATGCTCAAAGCAGGCGATCATGTGATTGCGCCGGCAGAGTCATACTTTGGCACACGTGGGTTGCTGCGTGAAATCTACGAGCACCTCGGCCTCACATACACCTTCGTCGATACCAGCAACCTCGACGCAGTGCAGGCTGCGTTCACCCCACAGACCAAGCTGGTGTGGGTCGAGACGCCCTCGAACCCAACGATGACCATCACGGACATCCGAGCAGTCGCTGATCTGGCCCATGCGCACGGTGCATTGCTGGCCGTCGACAACACCTTCGCCTCCCCAATCATGCAACGACCCTTATCGCTCGGTGCAGATTTCGTGATGCACTCCACCACAAAATTCATCAGTGGGCATACTGATGTCACAGGTGGAGCCCTCATTTTTGCGCGTATCGATGACGTGAGTGCTCGCGCTCAGCTCGTCCAGTACCTGGGCGGTGCAGTACCATCACCGTTTGATTGCTGGCTGATTCTGCGCGGGATCCGCACGTTGGCGCTGCGGGTTCGGCAACAGGCTGCCAATGCACTGGCGCTGGCCCAGTTTTTGGCGGATCATCCGGCGGTCGAGACGGTGTTTTATCCTGGGCTGGCCAGCCATCGTGGCCACAGCATCGCAGCGAGCCAAATGTATGGCGGGTTTGGCGGCATGTTGTCGGTATGTGTCCAGGGCGGGGCAGTCGAGGCGCTCAAAGTCGCAGCACAGGTGCAGCTGTTTACACGGGCAACGAGCCTGGGTGGCATCGAGAGCCTCATCGAGCATCGCTTCTCGATCGAAGGACCGACGAGCAGCACACCCCCCAATTTGCTCCGTATCTCGGT
>CAIPUQ010000261.1 GCA_903868295.1 uncultured Roseiflexaceae bacterium | reverse complement strand
ACCTCGCGTTCCAGGTCGACGACATCGAGGCGACGCGCCAGGCACTGGTAGACGGGGGCGGCACGTGCATCGGCGACATCGTGACCACGACCGCAGGCGATCGTCGTGTCTCGTGGTGCTATGTGGCAGATCCCGAGGGCAATGCCATCGAACTCCAACGCTGGCATGATGACTGATCCATCCTGATGTCGCACCATGCGAAAACCACCCCCTGCGCACTGCGCAGGGGGTGGTCCGTTCATACGTTTAATGCATGGGCACAGTGTATGCGACCACTTCAGTGTTGGAACAACGCCATCTCGCCTGGTTTGTAGGTGTGCACCGCCAAATCCGGTGCTACGCGCTCGATTTGGCTGGCGACTTCGGCTGCGGGCAGACGATTACTGGCAAAAAGATCATTGTGCCCGGCGATGAGTGTGCTCCAGCCGGCAGACAAAGCAACATACGCAGCCTCGGCTGGGATCATGTTGCCGGCAATGTCACGGGCATTGCGCATCGCATCGCTTCCGTTACATGCCAACATCCCGACATCCGCTCGTGGCAGCGCCTGGATTGCCTCAAGGTAGCCGTCATACACAATGGTATCGCCGCCATGGAACAATGCGACGCTCCCCCAATCGAGCAACATGCTGACCCAGCGTTCGCCCCGGATCGGATCGTGTTCACGGATGTAGTGCGCAGCGGGGATGTACGATACCTGCAACACTCCGTAGTCATGCACCACTCCGGTGGTCATGCGCAAGCGCCGCTCGGCTGCGATACCCGCCTCGTCCAAAATCCCTTGTGCCCAACCCGTCGCAGCAATCCGTGCCAGCGGCGATGCAGTCGCGATCCCTGCCAGCGTTTCGGCACTGGTGTGGTCGCCGTGTTCGTGTGAGCACAGTACCAGACTCGCATTGGTGACTTCGTGTGGTGCAAGGGGTGGTGGGAAGGCCCGCCCCCACAAAAATGTCGGATCGGTTTGGTCAATTGCAAGCGGTCCAACCAAAAACGGGTCGATGTAGACAACTCGTTGGTCGGGACCTTTGACGGCAATCCCCATTTGGCCGAGGCACCAGACGGCAATGCTCCCGGCAGGGACGGCGAATCCGTCCATCTGTTGTATCAACGCTGTTCCCTGTTTCTGTGCCATTTAGTCACCTCGTTCACATCCGATCAGATGGCACATTGTATCATCAGGCAGTATGCGATACCGTCTGGGCCGATTGGTTTTGACAACGACGTGAATCGACCGTATGATGCGGATATTACAAGTTGATATCGCTGGGGGCGCCAAGTGAGCTTGGCTGAGATGCGACCCAAATGTCGCTGACCCTTTGAACCTGATCCGGATCGTACCGGCGGAGGAAAGCACGCGTAGCACACGCGCACCCAGCAGACGACTGTATGGGTGCTTTTCTATGTGGAAGGATGTGTCTGATGCGACGTTGGCTGATTCTGTTGTGTGCGACTCTCGCACTTGTCGCCTGTGCGCAGAACCCTGCTGCACCGTCTTCGACCGCTCCTTCGCCGTCAGATGCCGCCCCCAGCGAGACCCCGCTGAAGGTTGATGCACCCACCGACACACAACCACTGACCGTTATGACACACGACAGCTTTGCTATTTCCCCCGAGACGATTGCTGCCTTCGAAGCACGACACAATGCTAAAGTTACCATCCTCAACAGCGGTGATTCGGGCAGTATGCTCAACAAAGCCATCCTCTCAAAGGATGCCCCACTCGCAGATGTGCTCTATGGTGTCGACAACACCTTTCTGAGTCGTGCCCAAGAGGCAGATATTTTTGTGCCATATACACCGACCGACGTTGCCTTCGTAGAGGGTATCAATCCAGCAGATAGTGCGCCGTTGATTCCGGTCGATCGGGGCTACGTCCTGATCAACTACGATGTCGCTGCACTCCAAACGCTCGGCCTCGAACCACCACGGAGCCTGCAAGATTTGCTGATGCCAGAGTACAAGGGCTTGTTGATTGTCCAAAATCCTGCCTTGTCTTCCCCTGGGTTAGCGTTTTTGCTTGCCACCGTTGCAGAATTCGGCCCCACCAAGTGGCAAGGGTATTGGAAGCTCCTGCGTGACAATGATGTCCTCATCGCCCCAGATTGGAACACCGCGTACTACACCCACTTTAGTGGATCGAGCGGCAAAGGGCCACGTCCCCTGGTCGTCTCATACTCGTCGAGCCCCGCTGCCGAAGTCATCTACAGCGACCCCAAAGTAACCGTTGCGCCGACCGCGAATGTCACCTTCGCCGCGTTCGAGCAAATCGAGTACTCTGGGATTCTCAAGGGCACCCAACAAGAGACACTGGCCAAAGCATTCATCGATTTTATGCTGAGCGATACCTTCCAAAACGATATTCCGTTGAATATGTTTGTCTATCCTGTCACCCAGACGGCAGTGTTGCCAGCTGAGTTTGTGCAATTTTCTGCTGTACCAACTGTGCGTGCGCAGCTCGTACCAGCGATGATTGCCGCAAATCGTGATGCATGGCTGGTCGAGTGGGATACAATCATGCTGAAGTAATCCCTGCGTGTGCGATGCGGCACTTCTGCCTCAGCAAAACCAATGAGGTGCCGATGCTCCCTCCACAGCCACCGACAACACGACCACATATGCCTGTAGTCCCCCCGGTGCATCAACCAACGATGCCCGGTGGGGACGCGTTTATGCGTATCGGCTGGGTGCTCGCTACGGTCGGCCGAGAGCTCGTTGCCCCGCTGACCCTGATCAACATCATCCTCGGAGCATTGTTGTGGGGGATTGGACTCATCCCCGAAGCGACGGCGACCGTGCTCGTCGTCACCGTCAATGTGTGCATTACTGCCATCCAACTCGGCCGTGCACAGTACACGCTATACCGGATGCAACAAGCGTTCCAAGCACCAGTGTCCGTATGGCGCGACATCGCTGTGACCGAGGTTGCTCCGCGTGACGTCGTGGTCGGCGATGTCATCCTGTTGCGACCCGGCGAACGGGTGCCTGCGGATGTCGAAGTACTCGAGGCAGCAGGGTTGTGTGTAGACATGTCTGCCCGTACCGGTGAATCAGAGCCGCAACTCGTGACGGCCGGTATGCACATTTCTCATGGCTGTACCGTACGAGCGGGTGCAGCGTGGGTTGTGTGTGTCCAGCCTCCTCCGAGCGTCCCGCTGGTCGCTCGACTCCCCAGCCGGCCACTCGGGAGCGCGTCACTCCGCTTGCAGAGTGTTGTCCGTGGTGCGGCAATCGGTGCAAGTGTGCTGGCGCTGATCACCGTCGGTGTGGCAGTGGTGAACGGCCAACACTGGTCTGCGGTGCTCCCCGCCATTACGGTCGTAGTCGGATTGATTCCCAACGCACTCGTGCTGTTTGCAACGGTCACCCATGCAACTGCAGCGGCTGCATTGACACGCTACGGCTTTATCGTGAACCGGCCAGCCGCAATCGAGACATTTGCAGCAGTCGACACCATCTGCTTCGACAAAACCGGGACGCTGACAACCAACCAGCTCAGTGTCGACGCCGTCGTCGCGTTGCGTGGTGCATATGACGTGTGTGTCGACACGTTGGGAGGGTTCGTTGCTGCAGATGGTGCCGGCAATCAGAGTAGTGCCGCCATTGCCCGTACGTTCCCCCGTGTTGCACTACCGTTCACCTCGAGTCAAGCATTTGAGAGCTCGCGCAAATGGAGCAGCATTACGGATGAGAAACGTACCCTGGTGCTCGGTGCTCCCGATGTCCTTATCCCAACGCTCTCGCCCAAATGGCAGGACGAGACGACGAGGGCGACCCAGCAGAATGCACGCGTGTTGTTGCTTATTGAAGGTGACAGCGAATGGAATCTCGATGCACGCACTGCCGAACCTATTTGT
>CAIPUQ010000260.1 GCA_903868295.1 uncultured Roseiflexaceae bacterium | reverse complement strand
CCCGCTCCATTATTGCCGTAAATTACCGTCGTATTGCGAGAACTTGCCGCTAAATGTATCTCAGGAGTCTTCCCATAAAATTGTCGAAAATTACATAACTTTATTGATAGTAGTTTCATAGCTAGAGAGAGGGAATGATGGGGAAGTTTTTTCAGTAAACAGTGAACCGATAACTGATAACTGATAACTGATAACTGATAACTGATAACTGATAACTGATAACTGATCTCTGCCCCTACCGCAGTTGTTCACGGATGTTGCGTATCGCCAACACCGCAAACATGACGATGAGTAACAGCGTAAATACATCACCCTGACCAGTCAACAGCCGGAACCCGTAGACCATACCACATGCGACGCCAACGCCGAACCCAGCGGCAATGACGAGCGCACGCCCGCGCTTTTTGATAAGGCGCGTGACCGTTGTAACGACGAGGTTGCCGGTCAAAATACCGCCGGCGAGGAACAAGAATGGCCCGATAAACGGGAAACGCACAATGAATGACGCCAGTGTGATGGCAATACCGGTCAGCGACAGGGCAAACAAGAACGTCAACACGTGATGGCCGAGACGGCTTTTGTAGCGGTCGGGGATGCGGTCGAGTTTGCAGCTGTCGCAGAGTTGGCCGACCGCCGTCATGGTGGCGCAGCGGGCGCACATCGGTTGGTCGCAACTGATGCAGCGGAGCAGGGCAATCGCCTCGGGGTGGGTGGGACAGTAGACCGTGACGGGTTCGGGTACCAACTCGGGTATGATGGTCAATTCGGTCGAGATCCCCGATTGGGCTATCACATCTGCCGCTGCTTCGAGTTCGAGATTGATAGTCTCGGGGATACGCGTCACCGGGACGATGGTCACCCCTTGGAGGAGCAACGCTTGGGTCGCTTGGAGTGCCTCGGCAATGGCGGCATCTTCTGGCGCGATACGTTGTGCCCGTGCGAGGATGCGTTCGCGTTCCATCAACACCGGCAAGAGCTTCGCCAGTGACAAGTACGCGGTCAGATTCTTGGGGTTTTGGGCAATCTGCGCACGGAAGAAATTGCGTGCACTGACGGTGTCATAGCGACTATTCGTCTGTGCGGGGGTATCCTCAGATTGTTGGGGAGTAGTCTCTTCGGACATGACAATCCCTTATGGTGTAACACGTTCCGCGCAGTTATTGTGGCAGATGCGTCTGGAGGAACTTCATTTTGTCTTGTGTCTGAAAGCTGCCGCCGCCTTCGTGATTGTTGTACTGCCAGACGCTGATCTGCTTGGGTGCGGTCCAGGCGTTGTATGCCGCATAGACGGTAGACGGCGGACAGATGTCGTCCATCATGCCGACCGAAAAGAGCGTGGTGGCTTTGGCGCGTTTGGCA
Source organism: uncultured Roseiflexaceae bacterium (assembly GCA_903868295.1). Taxonomy (GTDB): domain Bacteria; phylum Chloroflexota; class Chloroflexia; order Chloroflexales; family Roseiflexaceae; genus UBA965. Next base: position 4,674 of record CAIPUQ010000260.1, on the reverse strand, counting down.
AAGTGTATGCCATCGAAGTAGTTCAGCGTCGCAAAGACCTGCTCGACGTTGTATCGGTGGGTCTTGAGATAGCGGCTTATCTCGCCATACGGATCTGAATTGGTAATCTCGGTGGCCCGGCGATAGTGGCACAGGAACGGTACATCCGGCATGGCGACGCGTACATCGGGCATCAGGCCCGCCGCTGCAATCGAAATACCGCCGCCTTGGCTACCACCGGTGACGGCGATGCGTGACGCGTCTACCGCGGGGTGGCTCCGGGCTGCCTCGATGGCACGCACGGCATCGCAGAAGACACGCCGATAGTAATAGCTCTCTTTGCTGGCGATACCGCGGGTCATAAAGCCCGGATGGTGCGGATTGGAGCCGTCGAGTTCTGGATCGGGGGTGTCACCTTTGCTCCACGAGCTCCCTTGCCCGCGGGTGTCCATCACCAAGTGTGCGTAGCCGCGGCTCGACCAGACCAAAAAATCGTTGGGGAAGCTGCGACCGCCACCGTAGCCGAGGTACTCGACCACACAGGGGAGCGTCCCACTGCGTTGTTTGGGCAACAAGAACCAGCCCTTGATTGGTTGGCCACCCCAGCCATTGAACGTCACATCGTAGACGTCGACCGTCTGGTAGCCATCCTGGACCGGCACGAACTGTGCGTTGAGTGCATGACTGCGCGTCAGCGCCAAACTCGCAGCCCAAAATGTATCGAAATCTGCAGGCTCGGCGACGTCGGGTCGGTACTGCTCGAGCTGGGCACGGGGCATATCAAACAATGCCATGGGAGGCTCCTTTGCATACGCGCGGCAATGCGAAGATGTTCTTATGATTGTATATCGTAACGCCAGGCGACTTCGGTCGGTAACCAGCCCAAATCAGCAAACTGTAAGACTTGTGGAACCTGAGGAAGTCGTTCCAGCACCGCCGACACTGGGACCTCGACAAACCCCATGTGTGCCCAGTACTCCTGTGCATCGGTGCTGAAGCAGTAGACCGCGTCGATACGGTGGACCAGGGCGGCATGGAGGATCTGCGCTACCAGCATCCGGCCGACGCCGTGGCCACGGAAGGGCTCGCATACCAGGGCACTGCGTAGCAACCAATCGCGGATGCCGAACTCGGCACCAATCACGCCGTGGATGGCATCGCAGTCGTCGACCGCCACATACCAGAAGCTCGGTGCATCAAAAACCGGGGCGACCATCCCGCTGTGGGTCAACAGAAATGCAATCTTCGCGTGGTCTGCGCTGGTGGCCAGACGAACCTGATAGCTCACAGATTTTTCCGCCAGGCAACTTCGTCGGCTAGCCAACCATTTGCCCTGAATTGCCCAATCTGCGGTGCATTGGGCACGTGGCTGCAAAGCTCGGTCACACTGACGACTGAGAATCCCCGTCGTTCCCAGTAGTCACCGACGTCGGTGCCAAAACAAAAGAGAGTAGACACCCCCGCTGCCTGTGCAGCGTACGTGACGGCGGCGACCAATGCCTTGCCGATGCCGTTGCGTTGCGCTACAGCAGCGACCACCGCACTCCGGAGGAGCCAACAGGCACCGTCTGGTTCGACCCCAATGGCGCCGACGACGGTGGAGTCAGGACCTACTGCCACCCACCACAGACTAGGTGGGGCAAAGAGTGCGGGCACCATCAGCGCGTCGGCGAGTAATTGCGTGATTGCGGGGTATTCAGTGGGCTGCGCAAGACGAATGGTGGGCATTGAGCGCGGTGCAATCTATGTTGTGTGGAGCATGCCAGCAGGCATGGTCAGGGTATCGCTGTCGAGGATGATGGTATACGGCCCGTCGTTGATGAGCGATACCTGCATTTCGGCACCAAACACTCCTGTCGCCACGGTGACACCTGCCCTGCGCAGTGTGTCTGCCATCGCCACACAGAGTGGTTCGGCCACTGCCGGTGTCGCAGCGTGTGCGTAGCCGGGGCGTCTGCCGCGACTGGTGTCGGCGTAGAGCGTAAATTGTGACACCAGCAACACTGCGCCGCCGCTGTCGACGAGCGAAATGTTGGGTTTACCGCTGGCGTCATCAAAGATACGCAGTTCGAGGATTTTTTTGGCAATTTGATCCAACTGCAATGGGCCGTCGCCATGGCCGATACCCAACAATACCACCATCCCGCGGTCGATTGCTCCGACACGGACGCCGGCGACATCGACCGCAGCTTGGCTGACGCGTTGGATGATTGCACGCATAAGAGTGAACCTCCGCTGTTATTCGTCGTCGGCTGCGGTCGATTGTTTGCGGCTCGGGGCTGGGCCGAGGGCCGCCTCGATGGCGTCGTAGACCGACCGTGCCTGCAAAATCTGCATGCCCTCGATGTGCAACGGTGCTTGCAAGGGCGGGCAGACTGCTCGGCGGAACCCCAATTTGGCTGCCTCACCCAAGCGACGTTCGAGCTGTGACACGCCGCGCAACTCGCCTGAAAGGCCAATCTCGCCCACCAACACGGTGTCTGCCTTGACCTGTTGGTTACGGAACGACGATGCAATTGCTGTCGCGACCGCGAGGTCTGCAGCCGGTTCGCCGATGCGCAACCCGCCGACGATGTTGATGTAGACGTCTTGATTAAACAACGGCAGCCCGACACGCTTGCCCAACACCGCCAGCAACATCTGCAGACGATTGAGGTCAATGCCGTTGACGGTACGACGCGGTTGTGGATTGGCGGTATTGCTCGTCAATCCTTGGACCTCGACCAGAATAGGGCGTGTGCCCTCGAGGGTGACGGCAACGGCAGACCCGGGCGTATTTGCTGAGCGCTCAGCCAAAAAAACCAATGACGGATTGGTAATCTCACGCAGGCCGTCGGCAGCCATTTCGAAGATACCTACTTCGTCGGTAGAGCCAAAGCGGTTCTTGACCCCACGGAGCACACGGTATTGGTGGAAGCGTTCGCCCTCGAGGTAGAGCACCACGTCGACGATGTGCTCGAGCATGCGGGGCCCCGCAATGGCGCCTTCTTTGGTAACATGGCCGACGATGATAATCGGGATATTGAGGTCTTTGGCGATGCGGAGCAGGCGCAATGCGCCTTCGCGCACTTGACCGACCGAGCCAGCCGCTGAGCTGAGTTCTTCGAGGTACACCGTCTGGATCGAGTCGACGATGACCAAGCCTGGTCGTTGGTCGATTATCTGCGTGATGACTGTCTCGAGGTTTGTCTCCGAAGAAAGCCAGAGTCGTTCGGGATGCAATCCCATGCGGTCGGCACGCAGTTTAATCTGTTGGACAGATTCTTCGGCTGATACATAGAGTGCATCGCCGACGTTCTCCGCAAAGTGTGCGGCGGCTTGGAGCAGAAGGCTCGATTTGCCGATGCCTGGTTCGCCACCGATGAGCACGAGTGACCCAGGCACGAGGCCGCCGCCCAACACACGGGAGAATTCTTGGAAGCGCACCGGCAGGCGCGATACCCCGCCGCTCGGGACGGCTTGCAACAAAATAGGCCCGGCGCCGCTGCTGACCACAGAAGAACGACGCGTCGGCGTTGCCGCCTCGCGTCGTTCGACTTGTTCGACCAGACTATCCCAGGCGTTGCATTGGGGGCAACGCCCCATCGCTCGTGCCTGATGCGCGCCGCACTGTTGACAGACAAATATCGTGCGCGCTTTGGCCATCGTTATGCCAACGATTCCACCACGGCGTCTTCGACGCGCTGTGGTTGCAAGCGCAGATACGATTCACCGTTTTCGAGCGTGGCCACATCCACCAGGATGGTGTCGCCTGCCACGAAGCGTCCGTCGAGCACCCCTTCCGAAAGTGGGTCTTCGATGAGGTTGGTAATGATGCGGCGGAGCGGGCGTGCCCCGAATGCCGGATCGTAGCCACGTTTGGCCAGCAAATCACAGGCCTCGTCGGTGACATCCAGCGTCAACTTGTGTTCGTTGAGCTGCTTCTGGACACGGGCCAGCAGATAGCGCGAAATCTGACGAATTTCGACGGTAGACAGCGCATGGAAGATGATGGTTGCATCCAAGCGATTCAAGAATTCAGGGCGAAACACCATGCGCAACGCCTCGTTGACGCGGTTCTGCAAGTCGAGGTTGTTGGCTTCGCCGTCTTTGCCCAAGAATCCGATGCGCGAGGCGCCCCGAATCTGCTCGGTACCCACGTTTGAGGTCATGATGATGATGGTGTTGCGGAAGTCGACCTTGCGCCCCTTCCCATCAGTCAGATGACCGTCTTCGAGGACCTGCAAGAGCAGATTGTAGGTATCGGGGTGGGCTTTTTCGATTTCGTCGAACAGCACCACCGAGTATGGTTTGCGGCGTACGGCATCGGTGAGTTGACCGCCATCACCATACCCGACGTATCCTGGCGGTGAACCGACCAAACGTGACGAGGTATGCCGCTCTTGGAACTCAGACATGTCGATTTTGATGAGTTGTTCTTCGGAGCCAAACATGAACTCGGCGAGTGCCTTGGCGAGCTCGGTTTTGCCGACACCCGTTGGCCCGAGGAAGATGAACGACCCAATCGGTCGACGCGGATCTTTGAGACCGGCGCGGGCGCGGCGGACTGCCTTGGACACCGTCACGATGGCCTCGGATTGACCAATCACACGGGCGTGCAACGCAGATTCCATCTGGAGCAAGCGGGTGGATTCGTCGCCGGTCAGGCGGGTAACAGGGATCCCTGTCCACATGGCGACGACCCCGGCGATATCT
>CAIPUQ010000259.1 GCA_903868295.1 uncultured Roseiflexaceae bacterium | reverse complement strand
TGCAGGACCACGACGTGCTCGAGCCGATGTGGGAAGCACCAATCCATGCGACACGCCTGCGCCGTTTGGAGCGCACTGCGGGCAGCGTCGATCTGGCCATCCTGATGCAGCACCAGTGCGCGCAGGTACTGATTCAGCGGCGCATCCTGTGGTCCTGCCGCCAGTACTGCCAGCGCGCTTGCTGTATCGCCGGCGTGGGCGTACTCGAGCGCTAGCGTCTCGGTTAGATGGGCGTTCCAGACCAGTGCATCGGCCACGGTCGAGGAGCCGGCGATGGTCCGTTGCTCCCAGGCGGCGCCCGGGTCCATTGGATCGAGGGCAAGCGCTGCGTCGATGGCGGCCAATGCAGCGGGGATGTTGCCGATGCGGCGTTGTAATGCTATCTCGAGGTGGCGTGCCTGGTGGTGACTGGCGTTGCGGCGCAGGGCAGTCTGTACCAAGCGCAGTGCGTCGCCGAGGTCGCCGCGGCGTGATTGGATGCGTGCGAGTTCGAAGAATGCGGCGTCCTGCCAGGCGGCGTTCCAGGTTGCCTTGTAGAAGGCATCGAACGCCTCGTCGTAGCGCGATTGGAAGCGCAACGCAAGACCCAGGTTGTAGTATGCTTCGCCGTCGTACGGGTTCGGATTGCGGCTGGTGATGCGCACAATCGCGCGTCGGAACGAATGCTCGGCCGCGTGGAAGTCCCCCCGACGGAGCGCCAATACCCCCATCGCGTTGTTGCACCGACCATCGTGGGGATCGCGCCGCAATGCCTCGAGGTAGTAATCCTCGGGTTTGAAGGTCGCGTGCCGATATTGCTCGAGGTGCAGTCCGTTGAGGAACAATTCGTCGGTCGAGCCTATTTCGGCCGGCGGTTTGGCCGCGGTAGCAGCCGCTGGGATGTCCTGTAGTGTCGGCTTGGGTGGCGCGTAGCGCATCAGCTGCTGGCCGGTGGCACGATCCGTCACGACCAATACGAGCTCGTGTGCGGGGAACGCCTCGCGTTGCGGGATGTCTTCGACCAACACCCGCACCGGGTCGAGCGCCGTCTCGCGTTGCCACACCAATGCGCCGTTGCGTTGCAGGGTCACTGCCACGCTCCGTGGGCTAGTCACATAGACCCCGACGTGTGTCTGGTCGTCGCTGTGACTCAGATGCACCACCACGTCGGTGTTGGCGTTGCTGGCCGGACCGATGCCCTTGTACGGCATAAAATTCTGCTCGAAGCGCTTTTCTTCGCCGGGCATCAACCACGAAAAATCTGGCTGGTTGTCGGTGAACGCTCCACACATCAGCTCGATGTAAGGGCCATCTTCGTCGGTCAACTGCCGATCCCACATCAACCCAAAATCGCTGTTGCCCCAGGTCCACTGCTTTTTACCGGGCACCAGATGATGGTTGGCCACGTGCATCATGCCGGCCTGCTTGCCATGATCATAGTTGCCGACAAAGTCGTAGTCCGAATGGTAGGCCATGTACGACGTCGGCACCGGGATGTTTTTGTAGCGCGAAATGTCCGTCCCCGGCGCATAGTTCACTTTGTAGTACGTGCCTTTTGCAATGGGGAACTCACTGACGTCGCGTTTGCCGTGGTCCATCACCGCATGCACATCCGGCGGGAACACCGATTGGTAGTCGTCGTTTACATGCACGGCCGGATTGGCCCACCAGAGGAACGTCTGCGGCTCGGCGGTGCGGTTGTGCAACTGCGCCGATATCTGCAATACGGCTTTGTCGGGGTGCATCGTAAAGCCGTGCAACCCTTTGGTGAAGAACATCCGCTCGACTTCGCTACACCAGATCGTCGCACTGCCGTCGGCGTGCTCGACGATGCGCCAATCGACCGGGTCAAAGGTGCTCGGTCGGTGATGCTGCGGCCAGTTGAACTCGATCCCGCCCGAGATCCATGGCCCACCCAACCCGACCAGGGCTGGTTTGATGACGCGGTTGTAATAGACGAAGTGGTACCCGTTTGTTTTGTCGAGCGCCATCTGGACGCGACCGCCCAACTCGGGCAGAATCATCACTTTGAGGTAGGCGTTCTCGAGGTACACCGCGGTGTATGTCTGGTCGTGTTTGTCGTCCGACACACTATCGATCACGGGGTATGGATAGACCACCCCGCTACTGCCCTGATAGACCCGCTGATTCAAAAACTGCGGTTGCTTCAATGCCGCCCCGACCCCGTAGGTGGGGATGACGACCGGCTCGCTCCAGGCGCGCACACGCTCGCTCATGCGATCACTCCATCGTGGTGCAAAACAAACTGATGTGATGAGTTGTTTCGTCGCTGTCTCGTGAATGTGGCTATCGTACCATGAACAATCTGCTCCAATGATGGAGTTTTGCCTTTGATACCGAAACTCATTTAATGAGATTTTCGTATTTTTTGAAAAGGGCCCCGCCGACGCTGGCAGCCCACCATACACGTCCGCCAGCCCCGGCTGTGCGCACCGGTGCGGGGCAGATGTGCTGCGCGGTGTCTCGTGGGCGAAACCGCAGCCGCGCAGCCTGTTGCACCTGCAGGGGTACCCGGAGCGGCTCAGGGCAACAAAAACTGCGCTGTGCACCAGTGTGCACAGCGCAGTGATGAGTGATGCTCTAGCGCAAGATATCGCCGAATGCCTCGAGGGCGTCGTCGATGTAGGTGTCGCTTGCACCCTTGCCCATGTGGCCGACACGCATAATCTTGGAGGCCAACGGTCCGATGCCACCGGCCGTGTAGAAGCCGTAGCGCTCCTTCATTGCCTTCTTGATTTCGTTGATGTCCTTGCCGGCAGGGATGAGTACCGAGGTCACCTGTGGGGTGGCTTCGGCATCTGGGACCAGGTAGCCGATCCCCATGCTGGTGATGCCCTTGCGGAAGCGTGCTGCAGCCCGGTAGTGGTGGTCCACATACCCTTGCTTGCCCATCGCCAATACCTGCTTGAGGCGCAACTGCACGGCCAGCACCAGGGTTGGTGGCATGGTGGCTGGCTGCGGATGCTCTGGCGAGCCCTGTTGGTACGAGCGCAGCGTGCGCAGGTCAAACAACCAGCCGATGGGACCAACCGGGTGGCTGTCAATGTAGTCCCAGCCTTTTTGGCTCACGGCAACGAAGCCGAGTCCGGCCGGTGCAGCCAATGCCTTCTGTGAGGCGCTGACGCAGACGTCGATGTCCCATGCATCGACTTCGAGCGGGGTGCCGGCGAAGCCGGTAATGGCGTCCACAATGCTCGGGATGCCGAATTCTTTGGCCAATGCGGCCAATTCTTTGACGGGGTTGAGCGCGCCGGTCGATGTCTCGGCATAGACAAAACCCAATGCATCGAACGGGCCATGCTGCTTCAGCTCGGCGCGAACGGCGTCGACCGAGATTGCCCGGCCCCATTCGCCTTCGATGAAGTGCACCCCGATGCCGCGTGCTTGTGCAATGTTGGCCATGTGCTCACCGAACCAGCCGTTGCGCACAATTGCAATGCGCTTGCCGGTGGCGAGCATGCTGCCGATGGCCACTTCGAGCCCGGTCGTCCCGGATCCGACAATGGGGAACACATTGGCAGTGGTGCCGAATAAATGCTTGAGGTCGGTGACCACATCGGCATAGATGGCTGCCCATTCTGGACCGTAATGGGGGATCTGCGGGCTGCCGAGGACCTTGAGTACGGCGTCGTCGAC
>CAIPUQ010000258.1 GCA_903868295.1 uncultured Roseiflexaceae bacterium | reverse complement strand
GTTCCTGCTCCGACAGTGGAGTTGCTGCAACCAACCGAAATCGTTTCATCCTCGATCTCGTGTACGCGGGAGGGGATTGTCGCGGCGCATTGGCCGATGTTGCCTGCCGATGTGCAGGAAGCGATGTACACCAAACCGCTCAATCCCAGCAAACGTCCCTATGATTCCCCAATCATAGAGGTAAACAGCCCGATTGCCGATGCACAACAAAGCTTATCGTTTACTGAATTGGCTGCAAAATGCGGCGGTCGGCTAGTACTGAGTAACCCGCTCGCATACTATCCCGATGATGCAACACAAACAACTGCACTCTGTCTGGCGCCTGGATGCGAAATTGTTGCACCTGAGTACCGGGCTGTTTTGGTCAGAAACATCATTGCGGTCTCTGACACGATGAAACTTTCAATATCATTCGATCCTCTTCTTTATTTCATAGAACGACCTCAGCCTATAGATGTCAAAAAGGTAGGTGTCATAGGCAGCGGTGCACAAGAAACAACCTTGGTTCAGGACCTTTTACTGCCATTCGTCCAAATGCGAATAGTACTTATGCGAGCCGGTAACCCAGTATGGAAAAACTCACTGAATGGAACCGAAAGCACACGAGTGACCATCGCCCCGGGCGACCCGGTATACATCAAGGATGTGGGAATAACTACCGCGGCAACTGAACAAACTCTTGTCCAGTTTTCGCGCACAATAACCCTCCCTGACCGACCTTGGGATGATGGTAAAATGGTACGTGCTGCAGATTATGTCAACGGATTTAAAAACAACATCAACGCTGTCAATGGATTAATTGTTGCAGTCGAACCATCTGGTGAGAATCGCATCATCATTCGTTACATCCCTGGACTCCCCAAAGAATTGGCAGATGCCATCGCCCCGACAGCACTCCACGATGCAGATATCCTCACCGAAAGCATGGGTGATTGGGGTGTTGTCAGAGAAGGCAACTCATTTGATTTGACGCATTCCGATGACCGGAAGTCATTCTCCATCAGCTACCAACGTACTGTGCAACAAATGGTCGATGGGCTGCGTATGGGTACATATGATATTGCAATCAGCGATCCATCACAGACCGCGGCGTTGCTAGCGACTAAGGGTCTCAAAGAATTCGGGTACACCATCCGTCTCGTTCCCACTGGTTCCTTATGGGTTTTACAAAAATAAAGGAAGCACGTATGCGTCGCTCTTCGATTCTCTTTGCGTTGATAATAAGTGTGTTCGTTATGTCGTGTGGCACCCTGTCGCAACTCGCCGACACTGCCATACCCACCGCTCAAACAATTATCGTGACGGCCACGCCTGAAGCACAGCCAGTCGCCGAGCCGACCGCCGAGCCAGCACTCGAGGCCGAACCAACCAGCACCACATCGCTGGGTGAATCGACACTCATTGCAGTGCAGGCCCGTGGCGTCCTCCGCTGTGGGGTGAACGCCGACCTGCCCGGATTCGGCCTCTATGACGCGGTACGCAAGCGCTGGAGTGGCTTCGATGTCGACTTCTGCAAAGTCATCGCAGCAGCGGTATTGGGCGACCCGACCAAAGTCGAGTACATCCCCGTCACCACTGCAGATGGACCCAATGAGCGCATGAATGCGGTCCGCACCAAACTGATTGACGTGTTGATCCGCAACACCACCTGGACCGCCTCGCGAGATGGCGCACAACTGATGTTTGCGCCTACCACGTTCCACGACGGCCAAACCTTTCTGGTACGCGCCGATAGCGGCGTTAGCACACTCACAGACCTCACCGGCAAAAGGATCTGTGCTTCCAGCGGGACCACAAGTGTGTTGAACTTGCGCGACGATTTTGCAGCGCGTGATATCTCGTTCGATTTGATCGAAATCGATGGCGAAAAACTCTACAGCACCTACGCAGACGGTGAGTGTG
>CAIPUQ010000257.1 GCA_903868295.1 uncultured Roseiflexaceae bacterium | reverse complement strand
AGCGACGGCTGGGTGTTGCTCAGCCCCGACAGCGACGGCCCGTACATCAGCGTGCATGCCGAGGGCCACAGCGATAGCCAGGCGCAGGCATTATTGGCGCAGTACGCGGCGTTGATTGGGAGCATGCAGACCGAGTAGCGCGTTTTTTATGGCGAAAACGTTGAGGCGCAGGCGTGCATGGTGCAGCCTGCGCTTTTGTGTGACCGGTGGCCGGCTCGGTGGTCAGCTGGGCAAGTCGTTGGGGTCGAATGCACCCGGCAAGAGTGCTTGGAGCGACGTTTCGACCCAGACGCCGGCGGTATTGGCCAAAAAAATCACCGCGCCCGGGCACAACTCGGCCATCACTTGGCGACAGCCACCACAGGGACTGACTGGCCCGGGCGTGTCGGCAATGACCGCCAGGGCGATAATGTGGCGTGCGCCGTGGGCATAGGCGTTGTGCAAGGCGACACGCTCGGCGCACATGGTGCTGGGGTAGGCGGCGTTTTCGATGTTGCACCCGGGGACGATGTCGCCGCTGGCAGTCAACACGGCAGCACCGACATGGAAGCGCGAGTATGGGGCATATGCCTGGTCACGGGCTGCCCGGGCTGCGGCAATCAAGGCGTCACGATTGATGGATGTCATGGTGTCTCCCCATCGTTGCCGGGTACGTTATCCGGATACGGCTGGTGCGGATCCCGTCGATGGCGACCACGGTCAAGACGATGCCGTTGGTCTGGGTGATGACATCGTTGATTTGGCTCATCCGACCGAGTTGTTCGGTCACGTAGCCACCCACGCGGTCGGACGAATCGGAGTGCAACTGCAACCCGGTCAGGTCGTTGACGTCGTCGAGCAGTAAGCGTGCTTCGACGGTGACGTCGCCCGGGCCGTTCCAGACGACATCGGGGATGGTGGCGCGGTCGAACTCGTCGTTGATGTCGCCGACGATTTCTTCGAGGATGTCCTCGAGTGTGACAATCCCGGTCGTCGCGCCGTATTCGTCGACGATGACCGCAAAGTGGACGCGTTTGGACTGCATATTTTTGAGCAAAATGTCGATTTTGACCATTTCGGGCACATAGTACGGCGACCGCATGAGGTCTTTGATGACGACCTCGCTTTGCCCATACCGGATGCTGGCCAGGATGTCTTTTGCGTAGAGCACCCCGACGATCCGATCACTCGACTCCCAGATGACGGGGATGCGTGAGTGGCCGTAGGTGGTGATGATGGTGAGCGCGTCTTGGAGCGCAGCAGCGGCGTTGATGGTGACGACGTCGACACGGGGGATCATAATTTCGCGCACGACGGTATCGCCGAAGGTAATAATATCGCGGATCATCTCGCGCTCGTTGGGCTCGATGATGCCTTCTTCTTCGCCGACATTGACGATGGTCAATAGCTCTTCTTCGGTCACCATTGGTGCGAGTTCATCGCGACTGGTCCCTGCAAAGATGCGCCGAGCAGTATAGTCGATGAGCATAATCAGCGGTTGCAGGAGCGTCGCAGCCACCCAAAACGGTGTCGCGATGAACTGTGCGGTGACTGCCGGGTTACGCACGGCGATGGCTTTGGGGAGGGCTTCGCCAAAGATGATGACGACCAACGCCAAGGCCGACACCGTGAATAGCTCGACCAGCGGCGGCTGATCGCGGATCAGGTCGAACGTCAAAGCCGTAATGCTGATGAGGGCGAGGGTGTTGAGGAGAAACAACGCCACCTTGAAGCGGTAGGCATCGTTGATGAGGGACTGCACCATACTTGCGCGCGAGGCGTGCTGCAGGGCATTGAGTTGACGGCGCGAAATAACCGTTAACGATGCTTCGGCTGCAGCAGCCAAGGCGATACACACAAAGGCAATCACGATCCCGAGCCAATGGAGCGGGACATACAAAGCGGACACGGCAATCCTTCCAGTGGAAGATTAGTTGTGGAACAGCGCGCTCAGTGATAAGTCTTTGTGGATGCGCAAAATCGCCTCGGCGAACAACGGCGCCACACTAATCGACTTGATGCGGGCGTTGGCGGCGCTCGGGTCGAGCGGGATGGTGTCGGTGATGATGGTTTCGACGAGCTCGGAGTCGCGCAGTGCGCTGATGCCGTCGCCCGCAAAGATACCGTGCGTGGCGCAGGCATAGACCTGTGTGGCGCCGCGTTGCAACAGCGAACGCGCTGCTTCGACCAAGGTGCCACCGGTCGAAATCATGTCGTCGACGATGACCGCCGGCCGACCTTTGACGTCGCCCACCATCTCGAGCATCTCGACCGCATCAGGGCGCGGCCGCTGCTTGGCGATGATGGCCAGGCTCGCACCGATGCGCTCGCGGAAGATGTTGGCGCGGCCAACACCGCCGGCATCGGGCGAGATAACCACGGGGTCTTTGAGGTTGAGGCTGCGCACATAGTCCGACAACAGTTGGCCTGCTTGCAAATGGTCAACGGGGATATCGAAGAAGCCTTCGATGGCCGGTGCATGCAGATCCATGGTCAGTACGCGGTGTGCGCCGGCAGTACGGATCAGGTTGGCGACCAATTTTGCCGAAATAGGTTCACGCCCGGTGGTTTTCTTTTCTTGCTTGGCATAGCCATAGTAGGGGATGACTGCCGTGATACGAGCAGCCGAGGCGCGTTTGACGGCGTCGATGAGGATGAGCAGCTGCATCAGATTGTCGTTGACGGGGGTGCATGTGGGTTGCACGATGAACACGTCTGATCCGCGGACGTTTTCTTCGATTTTGATCCGGGTTTCGCCGTTTTTGAAGGTACTGACCAATGCGCGACCAAGATTGAGATTGAGGCAGGCTGCGATGTCTGTGGCGAGGGCGAGGTTTGCGTTGCCGCTGAATACTTGAAGACGACCTTCCATACGCATCGCTTGATCACGAGTGACCAAGCCTCCTCCTTCTTGGGTACTAGGGTCGGACAGTGCCGACAAGCGCGGTGTACGGAGTAATCCGACTGTTCGAGTCTATTGTACTTTGTTTGATGAACGAATGGGGCACCTGACAGCCGGCGCCAATCATACTGTCATCCACGCTGGTATGGGGACCGATGATACAGTGCGCGCCGATGACGGTACGGCCCGTCAACACACATCCTGGCAGAATGACGCTATCGGCCGCTACGACTACTTCGGGAGCTATCGATACCTGCAGGGGATGTGGGATTGTCACCCCGCTTGCCATCAACGCCTGACACGTCCGATCCAGCAGAATCGCCTCGGCAGCCGCCAACTGGAGGCGATCGTTGACACCCCAGGCGTCGTTGGGGTCGGTTGCACGCAGGGCACGCACCGATCCCACGCCGAATTCGGCGACCGCCATGGCTACCAAATCGGTCAAGTAGTACTCGTTGGTCAGCGGGTTGGGGGTGACGCGTGGCAGTGCATCGCGGGCCCAGGCCAGCGAGAGCACCATGATGCCGCTGTTGGCCTCGCTGATGAGCGCTTGTTCGGGCGTGCAGTTTTTGGACTCGACAATCGCGGTCACCTGCCCGGCTTTGTCACGCACGACGCGACCGTACTGGTGTGGCGTGGGGACAGCAAAGCTGAGGATGCTCAGCGCGGCACCGTGGGCGTCTTTGTCTGCCACTAATGCTTCGATAGTGCTCGCCTGGATGAGCGGCGTGTCGCCAAAAAGCACGACGACGTCGCCATCGGCAGCGCTGACGGCAGGGAGTGCTTGGAGCAATGCATGACCCGTCCCACGGCGCTCGTGTTGGGCGACATAGACGTGTTGATTGCCGCAGATGGACGCGATGGTGGTGTGTGCATGGGGAGCAACGACGATGCAAATGGGGGAGGTCGAGACGTGTTGGGCGACGTCAATGATGCGTGACAGCATCGGCCGACCGGCCAAATGGTGGAGGACTTTGGGGGTGGCAGACCGCATTCGTGTACCATCGCCAGCAGCGAGGATGACGACGGAACGGGTCTGGGAGGGGTGCGTCATGGTTCGGCTCGTGTCCGCATGATGCGAAAAAAGTTGGCTGCCAGACTAGGATTCGAACCTAGACAGACGGATTCAAAGTCCGTAGTGCTACCATTACACAATCTGGCATCAACGT
>CAIPUQ010000256.1 GCA_903868295.1 uncultured Roseiflexaceae bacterium | reverse complement strand
TTCTCATCGATCAACAGCACATACTCCCGATATGGCTTACGCAGTAGTCAGAGAAAGAGCATCCATGCCACCCATCTGGAAATCACACCTCGACAGCCTGCAAATCACATCGTTAGCCGACATTTTTCGCACCGCCAAACCCGTCATCGGGATGGTCCACTGCTGGCCGATGCCCGGCGCGCCTGGCTACCAGGGCTATGGGATGCGCGACATCATCCGCCATGCACAATCCGATGCCGAGGCACTGATTGCCGGCGGCTGTGACGGCATCATCGTCGAAAACATGTGGGACATTCCGTTCCGCGCTGGCGCCCACATCCCGCCCGAAAGCATCGCCGCACACGCAGTCGTGGCCGCCGCGGTGCGCGATGTCTGCCCATTGCCGATGGGGATCAACCTGGTCCACAACGGCGGTGTGGCCTTGTTGGCCATTGCGATAGCCGCCCGGGCCGAATTCATCCGCGTCTGTATGTTCACGGGTGCTGGTGTCTGGGATGCGGGCAGTTTCGACGAAGGCTGTGCAGCCGATTTGTTGCGCCGCCGCACAGAGCTCCATGCCGAATCGATCAAAATCCTGGCCGATGTCGACAAAAAGCACTCCGTCCGGTTCCCCGGAATCGACCTGGCGACCCACATCGAATGGACACGCTTTTTTGGGGCAGACGCATTGATTGTCTCGGGCCGGATGACCGGTGATGCGCCCGATCTGGGCAAAGTGCGTGAAGCCAAAGCACTCGCTGGCGACCGACCAATCATCATCGGAAGCGGGGCAGATGCCGGCAACATCGCCGCCTTCATGAGTGTGGCAGATGGGGTCATCGTCGGATCGAGTATCAAACAGGGCGGTGCAATCGCCGAGCCTGTCGATGTCGAGCGCGTCAAACGGTTTGTCGACGCCGCCCGAGGCGCTGCATGAGCGGCCAGCGCCACATTGTGATGCCCAGCGATGTCTTCCCCCCCAAATGCGGCGGGGCGGGCTGGAGCGCACATGCGCTGGCGACGGCACTTCTGGCGCAGGGTGCCCAGGTGACTGCAGTGGTCCCCCGTGCAGATGGGCACGCAGGCAGTCAGCAGGTCGATGTCGCAGGGGTACCGACGGTCGTCGTCCATCATCAGCATGCCCGCAGCGGCCTGTTGCGGCAGGTACTGCGGATGATCGTGGTCGTGCCCGCGCTCCGTGCGCAGATCCGATTGTTGTTGCACCGCCGTGCCACCACAATCGTGCACGCCCAACATATTTTGGCGGCCCAAGCAGCCCTACCACTACGGACGAAGCGCACCCGGGTGGTCATCACCGTACGCGATCACTGGCCGTGGGATATGCACGCGACCGGGATGCAGATGGCCGGCGATCAGCGCACGGTACGGGGTGTTTGGCGCACCCTCCAGCTGCGCCGGGCGTCCTGGGGTGCACGGCTTTTGGCGCCGTTGTACGCATGGCAGATGCGCCACCGTGCCGCGCTCATCGCCCGCGCCGATTTGGTCATTGCCGTGTCGGCCCACATGGCCGCGCGGCTGCGGGCGTTGGTGCCGACGGCAAACGTCCACGCCGTGCCCAACATGGTCGATGTCGATGCGATTCAGGCGTGTGTCAGCACCCCACCGCGGGTGCAGGTACCGGCGCAGTATGTGCTCTTTGTAGGTAAGTTAAGCCCCAACAAAGGTGCCCAATACCTGCCAGAGCTGATCCGGCGCATCCGTCCACCAGCCATCGTCATCGCCGGTGACGGCCCTCTCCAAGCAGCAATTGTGGCAGCAGCAGCAGACGCGGCGGTCCCATGTATCGTGCTGGATTGGGTCGACCATGACGATGTCTTGCGCCTGATGGCAGGGTGTCAGGCACTGTGGTTCCCGTCGTCGTGGGACGAGCCCCTCAGTCGCGTCTTGCTCGAAGCGCTGGCGTGTGGTGCACCCATCATTGCCATGCCCACCGGTGGGACGCCCGAGATCATCATCGATGGTACGACCGGCCTCCTTGCTACGACCCTGGATGCATTCGTTGGTGCAGCAGACAGACTCGTAGGCGATAGCGCACTCGCGGCGCAGCTGCGTGCCAACAGTCTGCAACATGCACGCCACACCTACGCCCAAGACGTCGTCATCGCACGCATGTTGGCACACTATGATGCAATCGGAGCACAATCATGAGTGCACCCATCCGCGTTGCCATGTTGGCCCGTGTCGTCTACCCGCTCCACGGCTATGGCGGTATCGAGCGGCATGTCTACCATTTGACCACCCACCTCGCCCGTCTCGGGGTAGACATCACCCTCTATGTCCAACAGAGTGACGATGCAGCGGGGCTCGCCCAGTTGCGTACCCAGATGCGGGTAGAGACCATGCGCTACGACTACACCAGCCCGTTCTTACGCCCCAACTCCATCCTTGGGCGGCAACTCAACTACCCGCGCTATACACGTGCGCAAGGAGCGCTGGTGGGGCAGCGCGTGGCAGCTGGTGCGTACGACATTGTGCACACGCAAGGTTTGTGCGCCTATGGGTATGCCGTCGCGCGGGCTGCAGATGCGCGCCTGCGAGCGGTGCCGTTTTTTGCGAATCCGCACGGACTCGAAGAATACCGAACGCCCGATTGGCGCAAACGACTGGCGTACATCCCGTTCCGCGCGATGTACAGCCATGGCCATCGCCAGGCAGATTACACCATCGCCACCGATGCATGTACCGCGCCTGATCTCCCGATCTATTTGGGCGTTGATGCAGCCAAGGTCGTCGTCATCCCCAGTGCGATTGATAGTAGCGAAAACCTTGCCCCGGTGACCCCGACGCAGACCCATGCGATGCGCACCAGATACGCCCCGCACGACGACATGGTGATGCTGAGCGTCAGTCGCCTCGAGCGCAACAAAGGCTACCATCTCTACGCAGAAGCGTTGGCGCGGGCAGCCCGTGCGGAACTGTTGCCCGAGCGCTGGCGCTGGATTTTGGTCGGCAGCGGCAAAGAACGCTCCGCGCTCGAGGCACAGGTACAGCACCTCGGCATCGCTGCACACGTCACGTTTGCAGGCCGTGTCGGCGACGACGACCTGCAGAATCTCTATGCAGCAGCCGATATGTTTGTGCACCCAACGCTCTACGAAGGGTCGTCGTTGGTGACCCTCGAAGCGATGATCCATCGCTTGCCCGTGTTGGCCACCGCTGCAGGCGGAATCCCCGACAAAGTCTTTACAGGCGTCAATGGTATACTCGTCTCACCAGGGAGTGCCGTTGCGCTCTACGACGGACTACGTGAGATGCTGACTGCCCGCCAGCGATGGCCCGAATGGGGGGCAGCAGGTGCCGCAATCGTCGTACAGACCTTTGACTGGCCAGTGGTCGCACGGCAGAATCTCGCAGTCTACATCCAGGCGCTTGACGCACACGCACGCACGTAGGAGGCTCTCATGCATGTCATGCCCCTGCATCTGTCGATTGGGATCGACGAACACAATGCGTTTGTACTGTATGCGTTCTGTGAACCCCAGAATCTCGTTTTGCCCATCCAAATCCCCGAGCGATTGCTCGATATCGGTACCCGACTGCTCGGGTCGCCGACACCGGTGTATTATGACGACCCACACGAACTCGGGCGTGAACTCGGGGCCGTCCTCTACCCGACTGAAGTCCAAGAGCTCATGGAACGGGCCGCCGCTAGCGCACTCCGGAGCAAGCGACGCGTCCAAATTCAACTCCAGATAGCCGTACCCGAACTCGCCGCTCTCCCATGGGAGTGGGCCACGATTGCTACCAGCCAGCCGTGGGCACCGGCGCGGTCCGACGATTTCCCGGTGGTGCGTCATTCTGCGGTCGTCAGTCCTGCCCCTACTATCGTCTTCGAAGGCCCGTTGCGGTTGTTAGTCTGCGTCGGCGAAGCCGATAGTGATGCGCTTAGGCTTTTGCATTCGTTGTTGTCGGTCGAAATCGCGCAGCAACGCATCAGCATCGATGTTGTCGTTGTCTCTACCAGTACCGACATCGACGTGGCGCTACGCCGCAATCCTCCGCATATCATCCACTTTGTCGCGGCGGTCACCCTCGACGCAGACCAGGTCGTGACCATGCACTACGACACGACCATCGACATCGATGAACTCCAAGATCTGCTCCAGCACTACCCAAGCATTGGGATGGTGGTGATCACCCCCGTCGGTCCGCAGAGTGCGCAGTTGCTGGCTTTCCCACAGATCTGCGCCGCACTGCTGCTCAATCGAACGTTGGTGACGGCGATTGCGTTTGGCGGTATGTGCCGTGCCGATGTGATTACCCGCTATGCGGCTACTTGCTACAACGCCATCCTCGACGGGACCCCCATTGATCTGGCAGTGACCCGTGCCCGCCGTGTCCTGGGCAACATCGACATCGACCCGCTCTGGGGCTACCCCCAACTGCGCATGGTTGCCGGCGCAGAGCATCTGTTTGCCCGTACTCCGGTCTCAGCGCGGGCAGAGTGGCTCCGTTCGGCGGGGCTGGTGATGCTGGTGGTTTGTCTGCTAGCAACGGTGACAATCCTCGGCCGGTACCTGGGCGGCGGGACCCTGCCACGCTTTATCCAATCGATGCTCCCCTAAATCAGTAGCACAGAGGCCGTCATGCACCCTTTTCGTTCGCTCCCGTCCGTTGATGCCCTGGTGACGACCGTTGTGCCACTCACCACGGCCCCCCGGAGTGTGGTGGTCACTATGAGTCGAACCGTCCTCGCAGACATCCGCACCCAGGGTGATGTGCCCGATACAGCCACCTGCGTTGCGCGCGTCGTACA
>CAIPUQ010000255.1 GCA_903868295.1 uncultured Roseiflexaceae bacterium | reverse complement strand
GGCGAGGTCGAGCCTTTTGGCCCACGCGCTGGACATATCCCCGGTGCCATTTCGCTCCCGTTTGCCGGCAATTTGACCCCAGCAGGCACGTTCAAATCACCTGCCGAACTGCGTGAACGCTATGTCGCTGCTGGAATTCCCGCAGCCAACCACATCATTTGCTATTGTGGGTCTGGCGTCACCGCTACCCACGACATCTTTGCCCTGCATCTGATTGGGCGTCATGCCCGGCTGTACGAAGGCTCGTGGAGCGACTGGGCCAGTACGCAACACCGGCCCATTCAGACCGGCGATCAACCGTAGCCACCTGCACAGAAAGATGGTCGCCATGGATCCGCTACGCATCGTGATGGGATTGGTGATTAGTACTGCTATCGGAGCACTCGCCTACAAACGCGGTTCGTTAACGGCGAGCGGCTGGCTGGGTGCAATCCTCACCGGTACCGCCACGTTTGGGTTGGGTGGATGGCCGCATGGGGTCACGTTGGTGTTTTTCTTTGTCTCTTCGACCCTCTGGTCGCGCCTCAAAAAGCAGCAAAAAGCCGCGCTCGAGCAGACCATGTTCGAAAAGGGCTCGCGCCGAGACATCTGGCAAGCGCTCGCGAATGGCGGTCTCGCTGCGCTGATCTGCTGTGCCATCCCACTCTGGCCCGAGCACCTGTTGACCATCAACATCCTCTTTGCGGCTACCATGGCGACGGTTGCGGCCGATACCTGGGCAACCGAACTCGGGGTATTATTTGGCGGCACACCACGACTCATCACGACGCTCAAACCGGCACCCAAAGGCACCTCTGGCGCCGTCAGTGGCCCGGGAACAGTCGCCGCCATCGCCGCAGCTGCCTCAGTCGCCGTCGTCTTTTCGGTGGTAGATGGGACATTTTCGGCACCGGTTGTCTTACTGATTACCGCAGCGGGAGTATTTGGTTGTCTGGTCGATAGTCTCTTGGGGGCAACGGTTCAGCGGATCTATCAGGGGAGCGACGGCCCCACCGAACGGGCGTATGCATCAGACGGCGCACCACTGCCCCTTATCCGCGGCTGGCGCTGGCTCAACAACGACCTGGTCAACTTCGGGAGTTCACTCGCCGGTGCCCTGCTCGCATGGATATTTGTGTAGGATTACGGTCGTTCGGCATCGTTGAATTCCTAATTCCTAATTCCTAATTCCTAATTCCTAATTCATAATTCATAATTCATTATTCCTGAGGTTCTATGCGCAAACTCATCGTCATCGAATTCATCACGCTCGACGGCGTCATCCAGGGTCCAGGCGGTCCCAACGAAGACACCAGCGGCGGTTTCACGCATGGTGGCTGGATCGGACCATACTCCGACGAAGCCCAATCCGCGGTCATCCGCGCGCAAATGGCATTGCCGTTCGATTTGCTCATCGGTCGTACCACCTACGACATCTGGGCACCCTATTGGCCCAATCACTCGTTTTGGCCTGGCGTCAACCGTGCCACCAAGTATATCGCCTCTAACACGATGACACAGGCGCACTGGCAACCCAACGTGATCTTGTCGGGTGATGTGGCCACCACCGTCGCTGCCATCAAGCAGACCGCCGGGCACGACCTGCACGTCTATGGCAGCGCCACGCTCGTCCAGACGCTGCTCGCGGCTGACTTGATCGATGCGTTCTGGCTCAAAATCCATCCCATCACCTTCGGGACCGGCAAACGGCTCTTTACAAACGGCACCATCCCTGCAGCGTTTTCGCTGACGCGTTGCGAAGCGACCAGCACCGGCGTCATCATGGCAGATTACACTCGTACCGGCGCTCCCCCGCGGAGCAGTAGCCTTTGAGTACCCGTGCTGATCGTGGGCAGGCCCGTGGCGAATGCCACGGGCCTGTTTTCGCATGGACGAGATAGTCCCAAGCGTCTTAGTCTTCGATTTGGAGCGTCGTCGGGATCTCGGCGGCTTGTTCGATTGTAATCGGTCCAAAAATATCGTCCTGATGGGCCACGATAACGCGTCGCTTGATCATTTCGAGCACGGCCCAGAGCGATACCACCACATCGACGCGGGTCGGCTGCGAACGCGGCAGTAATTCGAGGAAGCTAAATCGTGGCATCCGCAAAAACCGCTCACGAATCGATGTCACCACGTCGCCCACGGTCAGTATTTTGGGGGCTGGGAGCGGAATCGTCGGCGCTGGTGCATCGACCAGCTTCATGCGCATCTGCCACACACCCAACAAGTCGTCCAACGTCATCCGCAGTGGCATGCTGGCGACCGATGTATTCGGCAACGAGGGTGCTTTGGCGAAGTGTTGCAGACCCATTTGGTCACGCACACGCAGAAAAGCCGCTGCTTCTTTGAATTGCTGATATTCGCGCAGTTGTCTCACCAGATCGACGCTTTCGTCGGGCTCACTCGCACTCGTGGGCGTCTGGGGGAGAATCGCCCGAGACTTCATCACCAACAACCGCGACGCGACAAACACAAATGACGACATCTGACCAGCGTTCCGATCCGTCATTGCCCTGACATAGCGCAGATATTGATCTGCGACATGGGCCAGTGCAATCGTGGTAATGTCCAATTCGGCACGTTCAATCAGGTGCAACAGCAAATCCAGGGGACCCTCGAACTGGTCGAGTCGTATCGTATAGATGTCGTGTGCATCAATTAACACTGGTCATCCGCCTCTTCAAACAACGCGATGCGGGCATCGGCGCCACCATGGGCAAGCACTGCCAGTAATGCGCAGACATCAGCCCGTGCGCCACCTGCGCTGGCCATTGCGACACTGCGCTGTTCGTGCGTCATACTCCGGCGGAGTGGTTCACACCGCGGGAGGAGCCAATCGCGGAGAGCCGGGAGCGGC
>CAIPUQ010000254.1 GCA_903868295.1 uncultured Roseiflexaceae bacterium | reverse complement strand
TGCATTGCACGAATTGGGCACTGAGTGAAGGCTACCCCGGCGTATATTGGGAGACCGACCACGATAACTACACCGCACAGAAGCTTTATGATTCACTCCCTACCAGCCGTGAAGCAGTATACATCTACACATTGCAGGGTTCAGACTTAACCAAACTGGGCTAGAAAGGCGTCGCATTGACCACACTCCGTGTCATCAAAATAGGTGGGAACGACATCGACGACCCGGCCTTTGTGCAACGATTGGTGACGGCCATTGCTGCGATGCAACCCAAGCCGGTCATTGTGCACGGCGGGGGCAAAGAAATAGGCCAAATCCAGCAGGCGCTGGGCGGCGAACCGCGGTTTGTGGCCGGCTTGCGCGTCAGCGACGAGACTGCTATGGCTGCCGCCGAAATGGTCCTCGCCGGCGCGGTCAACACCCGCCTGGTGGTCGCTCTTGGGCTTGCCGGGGTCGACGCCACTGGGATGTCAGGGGTCGACCGTGGGTTGATTCGTGTCCGCAAATTGGTACACCCAGAAGGCGACCTCGGTCGCGTCGGGCAACCGATCGCCGTGCGCACTACAGTGCTTTGGCACGCCCTCGATGCCGATGTGGTCCCCGTTGTTGCGCCCATCTCATTGGGCGACGATGGCAGTTATAATGTTAATGCTGACGATGCCGCGGGAGCCATCGCTGCCGCATTAGCCCAAGACAGACCTACCGGATCGGTTGAAGTCACCTTTGTGACCAATGTGCCTGGCGTCAAACTCGATGGAGCAGTGGTCGCGCAGTTGGACGCACCGGCAATCGATGCGGCAATTATCAGTAGAGCAATCTACGGCGGCATGATCCCCAAAGTAAAAGCTGCATTGGCTGTTCTTGCGGCAGGGGTAACCCAAGCACGCATCGTCGATATGCAGGGTCTCGAGGAATTGGCGGCCGGCAATGAAGCGGGCACCGTGATTGCCATGGGAGGTGTCGCATGACGATTATTCGTGATGTCTCCACCAGCAAGCCGCCGTCTGCTGTCCATATGCGACTGGCTACCCACGATGATGTCGATGCAATCAAAGTCGTGGTCGACGAAAATGTCGCGCTCGGTCATCTGTTGCCACGCACGCGCGAGAATATCGTCTCGTCCGTGGGCAACTGGATGGTCGCCGAAGTCGAAGGCAAAGTCGTGGGCATTGGTTCCCTCCTCGAGATGGGACCTGCCCTCGTCGAAGTACGGTCACTGGCCGTCTTACCCGAATATCGACGCTACGGCGTCGGCGGTGAAGTAGTCACTGCGCTCGTACGTGAAGCCCAGCGCCGCGGTTACCCGACGGTATTCGCGTTGACACGAGCGGTGAGTTTTTTTGAGCGGCAGGGGTTCGTCGTGACCGAACACGAACGCTTCCCCGAGAAAGTCTGGCGGGACTGTGTGTTGTGCCCGTTACAGGCGCGGTGTGATGAAGTAGCAGTCGTGATCGAATTTGCCACGCGACGTTCCGACGTCAGTGGGGAGGGACAGTAAGGCATGC
>CAIPUQ010000253.1 GCA_903868295.1 uncultured Roseiflexaceae bacterium | reverse complement strand
GCGCATCGCAGACGAACAGGTGGGTGCTTACGACCGACGGTGCAACACAATATCAGTAACATCGGTCAGAGTTCGATAAATCAGCGGGTCGGCAAATGGTTCGATGGCTGCCAGCGCGCGTTCAATACATTCTCGAGCGGTACCGTACGAAGCCTCGATACCGCCTGCATCAACGATGAGCTCAATCAGGGTGGCAATATCTTCGTCCGGAACAGGGCCAACAACCAATTTCCGCAGGCGCGGATCACTGGAGCGTTGAACTGCATGGATCAGGGGTAAGGTAATCGTCCCTTCACGCAGATCATTGCCAACTGGCTTGCCGAGTATTGAAGCGGCTTCGGTCATATCGAGAATGTCGTCGACGATTTGGAATGCCATCCCCAGTTCGTGACCAAACGTCCCGAGCGCTGCGATGATTCGTTCGTCGCCACCGCATACTGCGATACCCGATTTGCAGGCGGCTTCGAATAACACGGCGGTTTTTGCAGAAATTTTGCGAAAATATTGCGCACTTGCGTCCTCGAACGGCAATATCTGGGTAACAGGGTGCAACTCGCCTTCGACCATCCGCTGTGCAGCATGGACGTAGAAACCGATAATCCGTGGGTCTGGCTCGTTCGCCAGTTCACGCGCGGCTAACCCAAATAGGAAGTCGCCCAACGCGAGTGCGACATTACGATCCCACGTGTGATGGATGGTCGCTTGACCACGACGTGAAGTCGCATGGTCGACCAAATCGTCGTGAATGAGCGACGCTGCATGGAGCAATTCTATCGCTACCGCCGGGTGTACTGCACGGGTAAAATCGTAGGTGCCCATCCGGGCTGCGAGCAATACCAAAAGGACGCGCAGACGTTTGCCGCCTGCGCGTACCGTATACACTCCAGCATCGTGAAGCACTTCACTGCGTGACGAAATACGTTCGAGCATTGTGCGCTCGACTGCGACAAAATCGTCACGCAAGCATGTTCGTTCGAGAATATCAGAAACGCGACCGCGTGATTGGATGGTATTGTCAGATGCCGTTGCCGCAAAATGTGTCATCGTCTTCACCATCAATATAGTATGTTCACTATATCACAAATGACCTGAGGCATCTGACACCAATCGACGATGACAAGTGTTGTGTCTCTCTACTTCCTGTTGACTACCACGCGCCGCGTACCACCTCGAGTTTACTGAGGTGCGATGCTTCGCTCAAACTAGCCAAATACGTCAAATCGTTCCCGTATTCGATGACCGAGATGCTCGCATTGGTAACCCAGATCCGATTAATCCCATCCATGTGCATCCCCAGCGCATCGGCTGCCAATATTTTGACAACGACATCATGCGTAGACACCAACACGGTCTGGTCCACGTGCTTCTTTTGGAGCATTTCTTTGAAATCCAGGACGCGCTTCAAAATATTGCTAAAACTCTCGCCACCAGGCATTTGCGAACGCGTGGGCGTCAAGCGCCATTCGCGCAAGCCATTGCCGTATTTGGCGATGACTTCGTCGACCATCAGCCCTGCCCATTCGCCATGATCGATCTCGATGATTGCCGGATCAATAATCATCGGGGTGTCTGGATGGAACTTGGCAACATGCTCTGCCGTCAAGCGTGCACGCTGGAGTGGGCTGGCATAGATGGCATTGAATGATTCGGTACTCAGGCGCTCAGCAAGGGCCACGGCTTGTTTGACACCCATGTCTGACAACGGTGCATCAAACTGCCCTTGATACCTGCCAATGCGGTTCCATTCGCTTTCACCGTGTCGGACAATGACTAATCGCATATGGTATGCTACCTCAATATAGAGCGTATAATCCCTGCATTATACACGATGCGGGTCGCTTTTCAGGCACTCGCATATCCTCGAATCTGAAAGACGTACCATGACCACGCCACCACTGATGCCGCAGCTCCGATCACTCCTTGATCGTGCGGAGCCGTATGCGCTGGTCTATGCACAACACCCCAATGGTGCCGCAGTCTTCATTGCGTTCCTCGACGAAATGACACGTTTGGCAGATGCGTGTACCGCTGCCGGCTTTGACATAGAAGCAGAGCTGGTCCGTGTGGTTGCACTCGATGGCCGAGCACGTCAGGATGCTGAACGCATCATCGCTGCATTGGGCAACACATCCGCCCACAACGAAACCGGCTATCAACAGACCCTGCGTGAACTCGCCGGCGCGCGTCAGAAATCCCGAAAACGCAGGCGTTTCATCACTGCGATACTCAGTACCATCGTCGTACTTGCCGTCATGTACGTCATCGTCACCGCACCACCGAGCGCAAACACCCCTGCAATTGTCACCGCAGCAGTCGCGGGCGAGACGGCGCGCGCATATACCATAGCGCAACGTGAATACAAAACGTTCCCCAAAGACCCCGAAGTGTTGTTGTGGCTGTCGGTTCTCGCCGAAGCAACGGGCGACCTCACCGCTGCAGAACGCTACTGGCAGCGCACCCTGGCTATCAGTCCCATCCCTGCTGCTTTGGTATACGAACGTGGCAACACGCGTTTGCTTGCGGGTAATTTCGCCGCAGCACGGGTAAGTGTTGACGAATTGCTCGCCGCACCTCAGACAGTCCCCGAGGGATTGTTCCTACGGGCTGCGATTCTCGAAGGGCAAGGTGATGTCAAGGGAGCAGTCGCAGGGTATGAAGAAGCGAGCCGTGCAGCCGACAAGGCAAACCGTCAAGAAATGGTCGCACTCATTCGCATTCGAATGGGTGGGTTAATGCGCTTTGGTGTAGATAGCACTCCTACACCTTAATCACCAAATAAATCATCAATCGTCGGTGGAGCGGACATCCCATTTGGCGTGTTCGTACCTGCGACCACTGGCCCAAGCACCGCCATTGCTGCATAAAACGCTTCGTCATATGGCCGGGTGCGCACCACGACAGGCATCGGCACTGCATGCCCGAGAATCAAACATTGCTGGCGCGAATCAAGCGTCGCGAGTACCGTACGCAATGCTGCAGATCCACTAACACCGGTAAATACCGCATCAATATCTTTTTCGTCGTTCAACAATGCAGTGATGCGACTCCCTAATTGACTCATCACATCACTGTCGATGGATGATGGGCGTTGATCGACTACCAGGAGCGTCACACTGTATTTGCGCATCTCGCGGGCGATTGTGCCAAAAATCGTCTGCTTGGCAGCCTGCGGGTTGAGGAACTTGTGCGCTTCTTCAATCGTTATGACAAGTTGCGGTGGCTTGTCCGCAGGATTTTTGCTCGTGAGGTATGCTTCGGTCCGTTCACGCCAGCGTTGGTGAATTTTGCGCGTGATGATATTGGCAACGAGCATATAGTCGATGGTATGATCGAACTTTCCAAACTCGAGGACCACGTGTTGCCGTGCCATCAATGCATCGATGAGCGTGTTGATGACTGAGCCTTTGGCGGAGTCTTCGACATAGGCACGCCGCCGCAGGGCTTCGAGTTTTCGCTTGAGGGCGCTCAGCGAACCCGCGTGTGTGCCAGTATTCAGGGCAAATGCATCGAGCGCCTCGGGCGTCATATCGAGGAGCGTACGGAGCCAGTCGCTTTTGTAGTGGTCAACCAAGCGATACGCTGATTCGGCGGCTGTCGCTGTCAGGTTGAGTTCATCGCTGATCAGCAGGATATCTTCGACGTCGATTTCGTTCAGGCCGATACGGATGTCGTGGTCATACTGCCCACCACGCCGGCGTGTCGACTCGGGATCGAGGGTGTAGATACGCACACTGGGACCAAAGATTTTGCGCAGGCCCTTGACGAAACCGCCGCCTTCCGACGTTGCATCGCTCCCATATTCGGAGTGCATGTCAAAGATCAGATTGGTGGCAATACCAGACCGCATCGTCCCCGAGAGGAGCAACCGGGTGAGGAAACTCTTGCCTGTTCCGCTTTTGCCAAACACGCCATTGGACCGTTCCACGAAGCGAGCCAAATCGATGCAGACCGGGACATCCATGTCGAGTGGCCGACCAATCTCGAAGTGTGTATCATCTTCGCGACCAAAAACACGGGTAAAGTCGTGCTCATCTGCGGTATACACCGCAGCAAAATGCGCAGGAATCGTTTTGACCGGGCGCATCTCGTCCGAATGGTCACGTGGCAACATCAATGACGGGCGTAACGCGATCGTGGCATATGTTGCGGTACCAGCAAAGACGTCTTGGAGAAACGCATCGTCAGCAGGGGGATCAACGAGAACAGCAGGTGAGGTTGCTTCGAGTTCGACATCAGTCAGCATGGCGAAGAACTCATGTTGGCGGCCATCGACCAGCAAAAATTGCCCGACACGTAGCGATTCGATTGGGTGCGCAGCATCCACCCGCGCCGACAATCCTTCGGTCAATGAGCCACTGATAATGACGCCAATGCGTCCACGTTGCTGATCCATGGCAACCTCCTCTCACGGTGGTCAGTATAGGATAGCCATTTCGACAGAAAACCGGGGTATGCTCCTGGCATACCCCGGCTGCAAAACAGACGGCTACACCGGCCGCGTACGCTTCCACATGCGGGCACTGCGTTTGACCGGCATGCGGAACGAACGAACCGTCGTACGTTCGGCGGTCTGCATGTCACGACGACTCCCCAAATCGAGCGTTGCATTGTTGTATCCGAGCACGCTCATGATATCGCTCAAATGCTGTGGCGGTGTCTCACGAACGACGAGTTGATCCCCATCGGCTTCGATGATGACACGGCGCATTTCGGGAGTAAGACAGTGATGCGCACCACCACGGCCGGACAGCATCTGCTGGTAGGCACCGACCCCAAAAAACGCCAACACCATGCCTTCGCCGCCGTTGGGGAGCAACAGTGGTGGTTGCCCAGGACGAGGATAAAAGTCGTCTGTATCACAGGTGTAACGCCCTGCGAGTCGGACGGGCCGTGCCGGCAAATGCCATTCGTCGAGCGGCAAAATGATAAATTGCTGGCCTGCGACAATGAGCGTATCGGGCAACGAGACCATTAAACTGCCATTGAGAAGATACCAATCCGGTGCACCACCACGGCCGGCTTTGACCGCGCCGACCTCCATCAGGTAGACGGTGTGTGACCCGACCGTGTATCGACCGAATTCACCTACGAGGTCGGGGTGTGCGACGCCGTGTTCGGCACAGGCATCTGCCAGTGCAGTCATGAGTGTCTGTAAGAATGCTTGGCAGTCGAAGGAAAAATCGAGCTGATAACTATCGGTTGGCATCCCACCGCCGAAGTTGAACATGTGCAGGGATGGGAGTTTGTGGGCCTGCGCAGCATAGCGCTCGACCGCAGCGCTGAGCTGAATCTTCCAGACGTGTGCGTCTTCGATTTGGCTGCCTACCATGGCGTGGTAGAGCACGATGCGGTGTTGGGTCCCTGCCAGCATCGCAATGGCGCTATCGATTTCACTATGGGTCAGACCAAATCGCTCGCCACCCGGATGATCGGGATCCACGTCGCCGATATCGAATCGCACGCGCACACCGAATTGCATGGGCACATGGCAATGGCTGCTGAGGTACGCCAACTCATCGAGATCATCAACGATTGGGATGAGGAGCTCGTGCCCTGCGTCACGCAGCGCCAAAATGGCCTTGCGGTAGCCGAGATCCTTGGACCCGTTACAAAACATGTAACGATCAGCAGGGAGCACACCCTGCCGCCAGAGCTGGTGCGCAATGATGATATCGGCCGCCGACGACGTCTCGTAGTGCGCACCAGATTGTAACGCTGTCCGGACGACTTCTTCGGCAAAGTTTGCTTTGGTGGCGTAGGCATAGACAAACGCACCAGTGTAGCCCGCAGCCGTGCGTGCAGCTGCTGCATAGGTCTGCATCTGATGAATTTGTTTGGTAATCAGCGGGAGGTACGAAACCTCGAGTGGAGCTCCGTACTGCTCTGCCAAGGCATTGAGACAAATACGCTCATCGAGGTACAGTTGTCCGTCGTGACGTGAAATAAACGGGTTGAGTTGGCCTTCAGGTTGCACACCGTAACGATGTGCGAGATGATCGATATAAGTGGTACCGTTCAATTCAGTGAATGCTCCTTCACAAGCAAAACGCAGAAAAACCGATCGTGGTATCAAACACCACGTTGACGAACCCGGACCACGAGCATACTGGCATGACGACTCGTCAACCAGCACGACGTTTGTGCGCGGACGGTGCGTTGAGTCACCGTTGCAAGCCATCGCTTGAGCATTCGTTCATTCCTTTGCATACAAAAAAACCAGTCCATCGCTGATGAACGGGTGTCTATGTCACGCAAAAGTTTGGTACTTGCGCCTAGTCATGTGAGGAGGGTGTTCATGATCCCATTGCGAGCGCAACGAACACCACATACCGACTCACAGGAGCTAGAAAGACATAGCCACCCATTCGTTTGTTTGCGTTGGCGTCCATACACCCTCTCGTAAGCCGACCGGAAGTCACCTGACACCATTGTGCGAGCGACCCATCAGAAGGAGAACCTTCTGCCGGAGGCAAGAATCATAGTAGTTTTGCTACCGGAGGTTATTGTAGTGCATTTGGGGCAAAAGTCAAGCATTGAACAGACTATTTTCTATGTGTGATTTATTGCTTCGTGATGCACAATATTCCACTTTGTCGTTGCTCACGTGGAGACGGATTTTTACTACAATCTATGGTATGCTAGCGCCACGCACACGCACAAGGTACGACAGGACATGAGACGAACCCTCTATCAACTCTGCGGCTGTGTTTTGATGGTCTCTGGTTGCATGCAGGCGACGACGGTGATGCCAACCGCGCCGTCACCTACACCTGCAAACCAGCCGGTACACACGCCTGCAGTTACACCATTTCCCACTACACCAGTCAGTACGCCTCGATCGTCAGCCACCGCATCCCCTGTCATACCGACAACCCCCAGCGACACAGCAACCGTCGTAGCAGTGAGACAGTACGCATTTCCAGTTGCAGCGGGTACGGTAGTGTATGGCAAAGATCACCACGACTACCCTGCAACCGATATCTTCTGTGATGAGGGCAGTGTCTTTGTTGCGGTCACCGATGGAGTGATCGATGCGATTGTTGCAGACGATGTCTGGGACCCTGCAACAGATGTGTCTGCTGACCGGAGCGGTCGCGCGGTTGCCCTCATCGGCGACGACGGTGTGCGCTACTATGGATCACATTTGTCGCAAATAACACCTGGATTGGCCGTTGGTCAACGTGTACGGGTCGGCGCAATCCTCGGGTACACCGGCAAATCAGGGAACGCGCGGTATACACCGCCGCACCTGCATTTCGGGATATCGAAACCGACGACGCCCGACGATTGGCAGGTGCGGCGCGGGCAGGTTTCGCCGTATCTGTACCTCAAAGCATGGGAGAACGGTGAGTCGTTGACTCCAGTTCTCGACCAAAACTGACCGAATGATGGAGGCGTCATGCGTGTAGTAATCTTCGGGAGCATAAACATGGACCTGGTTGCGCATGCTGCACGCATTGCACGACCGGGTGAGACGATTTTGGGCAATGACTTTCGCACTGTCCCTGGTGGCAAAGGTGCCAATCAAGCGGTCGCAGTAGCCCGCATGGGCGGCGCTGCACAGATGTGTGGTGCAGTTGGGGACGATGGCTTTGGGGTCGAATCGCTCGCCAGCCTAGCCTCGTCCGGCGTCGATACGTCCGGTGTAGTAATCAGTACCGGAGCAACGGGGGTGGCGTTGATTTTGCTTGATGCGCAGGGCGAAAACAGCATCACCGTTATTTCAGGCGCAAACATGCGTCTCACCCATGCCCACCTCGATATCGTTGCTGCAGCGCTCAAAGACGCCACGCACCTCTTGCTCCAGCTCGAAATACCGATGGAATTGGTGATTGCTGCAGCACAGATGGCGCGTGCACGGGGGGTAACGGTCATCCTCGACCCTGCACCTGCACCAAAGAGCGGCATACCGGCAGAGGTATACCACGCGTGTGATGTCATCACGCCCAACGAAACAGAAACTGCGCTCTTGACTGGAATCGACCCCGTCGATGCTGCCCAATGCGCACGTGCGGCACAGGTCATTCACCTGCGTGGGACGAGCGATGTCATCATCAAGCGGGGTGCGCAAGGAGTCTATTGGAGTCATGCAGGGGTGGGGACGATGGTTCCTGGCTTTGTGGTGCCGGTCGTCGATACCGTGGCAGCAGGGGATTGCTTCAACGGGGCGCTCGCAGTCGGCCTCGCTGAGGGAATGCCGATGCCTGCAGCACTACGGTTTGCTGCCGCCAGTGCAGCACTCTCGGTGACTAGACCCGGCGCACAACCATCGATACCCAGCAGATCCGAGGTCGAGGTGTTTTTGCAACAGCACACCATGTAGCTACTGATCGGTGCGTTGCCAGGTAATTTGTTCGTCTGACCGAATTGTCCCGTCACGGCTGGTTTTTTGCCAGAACGTCCGGCGCGCTCGTACGGTCGTCTGTTTCGCATCACCCTGGGGGTGTGGTGTCGACTTGGTCAACGCCTGTGTGGCTGTGTTGGTGAGATTGTGTTGCAGTGAACGGATAACGATCTGCACGATCATCATCAACGCACCCATGGCCACACTCCGCACGACAGGATGGGCCAATTGTTGGCGTATACGAGCAGGCAACCAACTGCTTACTGGTTGTGGCAGATAGCGTTCGATGGCGCTTCCACAGACATTGCAGTACAACGCATTCAGGTGCTGACTGGCCCGGCAATTCGGGCAGATTCGTTCGATTGTTGGTGGCATATTATCCCCTCACCGTTGGGCTAGCAGACGATTGACCGCGACATCGGCGCAGACGAGTTCTTCGGTATCTTCGATTTTGGTGCTGATATACGCAAACCCGATGACACCCAAGGTGTCGCTGAGGACGGAACGGGTGACCACACCAGCCTCACGACCCGACGCGGTCAGCAGCGGTGCTGGTGTTGCGACAACCCGTCCGAGGGTGATACGTTCCAATGTTTTCGCGCGTCGCCCGCGACTTTCCATGCGGGCGATGATTTCTTGGCCGACGTAGCACCCTTTCGCCGTATGGATGGCAGCTTCTAAGCCTGTTTCGAGCGGAATGTAGTCGGTGCCGATTTCGCTCCCAAACGCGGGCACCCCGGCTTCGAGTTGCCACAACGACAACGTCGCAGCATCCATCTGGGGCACCGAGCTCCGCGGGAGGACACCCTCGGTGGCATCGACCGGCTCGAGAATACGCCAACCGTCACCTCCGAGCGGAGTGATGCGCATCAGCAACGTATCGTGCCAGCGGGCAGTCCCCTGAGCACTGACAGCAGCAACGTCTATGCCCGTCTGGGTTGTTAGCCATGCTGTCGCACCTTCGCCATAGAGTGTGTACTGGCGATGACTCTGGGCAGCAGGTGCAAGAGTCACCTTGTCGTTAAAGAAAATGTTCTTTTTGAGGTGGGTATAGACCATCGGTCCTTGACCACCACTGGTAAAGACCCACACTGCAGGATGGTCGTTGACAACAGTCAATAGATCCATCGATCGACCAATAGGCGTGGTCAGCACCGTCTGACAGGAGTGACCGGGAGCAAGCTGTAGCATGTGATTGGTCGTCAGCCGATGGAGCAACGATAACGCATCAGCGCCCGACATCTGCATACGTCCGTACTGCTGTTCATCATACCAATGCATAGTATGAATGGGCGTGCGTACAAAAGGTTCCATGCTATCATTGTCCTTAATAAACGGAAAGAAAGTCAGCTATGTCAGTAAATACGCAGACGTCACGTGGGGGTTGGTGGGTCGTTGGACAATTCATCATTTTGGCGATGATTGTGACGGCAGGACTCATCCAAGAAGGACACTATACCGGTGGAGTGTTGAGCACCGTTGTGGGGACTATCCTCTGCCTTGTCGCGTTAGGCTTCGGCTGGCGCGGGTTTGCTACGCTGGGTACCAATCTCACCGCTTTCCCCAAACCATTGGACGAAGGGCAGTTAGTCATCACCGGCGTCTATGCTATTGTACGACATCCCATCTACACCGCAGTATTGTGTGGGAGCGCAGGATATGCGTTCTTGACCATGAGCTACTGGGGCATGGTGTTGACCGGTATTTTGGGTGTGTGGTTCGAGTTCAAATCGCGTCGCGAAGAACAGTTCTTGCGTGATCGATTTCCGACGTATGCCGCATACGCACAAACCGTGAAGAAATTTCTGCCACGCATCTATTAGGAAGATTATGTACGCAAGCCCAGGTGCAATTCATCTGCATTCGCAGTATTCCGACGGGAGTGGGTCGATCCCACACATCGCACGGGCAGCGCGTGGCGCAGGAATCGAGTGGGTTATCATCACGGACCACGACACGCTCGATGGTCGTGCAGAACAGGGATACATCGACGGGGTACTGACATTGGTCGACCAAGAGATTACGCCCTTCCATAATCACTTCCTCGGGCTGAATGTCGACCGTGTAATTCCAAACACATTGCCGCCGCAACAGTTTATTGATGCAACGTACGACGCCGGTGGATTCGGTATTATTGCGCATCCAGACGAACAGACGTACAACGAATTCAAAGGGCTTTTCCGTTGGGATGATTGGAACATCAACAGTCCGACCAACATGTCGGGCCGCAGTACTGGTATTGAACTGTGGAACTTCATGAGTGACTGGGGTGAGCAATTAACACCCAACAACAAAGAATTCCTTTATGCGTTCCCGACGCGCGGGTTGCGCGGACCGACCAAGGCCACCTTGGAATGGTGGGATGCATTGAATGTGGCTGGCAAACGGACGTTTGGCGTCTGGGGGCTGGATACTCACGCCTTTTTGCGACCCTCTCCCTTCGGCAGATTGCAGGTTTTTTCGTACGAATGGTCGTTTAAAACGTTGACCAATTATCTGTGGTTACCCGAAAAGCTACCAGGAAATATCAATTCTGCGATGCGCATGGTCTATGGAGCGCTCGCACAAGGACGCAGTTATATGGTCAATCGGCTTGAAGGAGATTGTCCGAATCTCGAGTATGTCGCGTTCCGGGGGGCAGAACGCTGGTATGCCGGCGACATTGCGTCGCTACGCGAGGGGCCTATCACGCTCAAAGTCACCCTCGGAAGCGATGCGCCGGTCCGACTCATTCACAATGGGAGCGAGATCATGAGCGGTCGCAACACGCTCCTGACCACCATCAATGCAAGCGGCGTCTACCGCATCGAATCAACCAAAACGCAGACGCCGTGGGTCATGACGAACCCCATTTACATTACCCGATAACTCCTGGTACCGGTTGCATGGGTGCCGGTGTCAACAAAAACAACAAGACAATCAGGGCTATTGCAGCAATCCCAATTCTCCGCCACCCGACGGTCGTCACATCATCAAACGGCGCTGGGTGGCGTGGGTTTGAGAGTGTTGCAATCATCCCCCAAACAAGCCAGGTGTTGTCGACAAAGATACCGAGCAACAGGCAGAACGCAATCGCTCCATATGCGAGGTAGACAGACTTGGGGCCAAACAGTGCATACGCTGCGTGCCCACCATCGAGTTGGCCGATCGGGAGCAAGTTGAACATCGTCACCAAGAGGCCTATCCAGGCAGCAAAGGCGACATCATTGAGCTGCACATCCATGCCGTTGTGTGGGAGCATGGTACCAAACACAAAGAGCTTTGCGAGAATATAAAACGCCGAGTTCCCCTCTTGGATGTAGCCTGAGGTCGGCACCGGCCCGACTGTTGAATGCATCAACCCATAGATCAGCAGCGGTATGGCAACGAGCAAACCGGCAAACGGACCAGCTAATCCGACATCGAGCAACATTCGTCGATCGCGCATAGGCTCACGCTGGACAATGACCGCGCCCAGAGTGCCCGTAAAACTCAGCGGCGGTGGCAACGGGATGAAATACGGCAAACTAACGGGTGCACCGCGCCAACGACCGACCACATAATGGCCCATTTCGTGGGTCGCCAGGATCCCCAATAACGTTGCAGCGAATGGCCAACCGTCGAGAATGCGTGTCGGATGCGCAAATACATCGGTGCCATGATAGAGCGCGCCACAGGCCAAACAGGAAATAATGGTTGCCAACAAGAGGCTACCTGCAACAATCCATCGTGTGGCAGCGACCGGTGGCACGCCTGCCACAAAAATCACCTCGACAGAGGTCGCACTCCGCGGATCAGAACGCATCCAAATGGTGTAGCCTGCTGCCCGCGCGCGTGCTTGGAGAAGGCCAAAAAATACATCCGATGCACTCTTGGGGGTTACATTGATGATGTACTGCGTTGTGTCATTGCGGGTCCAATGGACCGTGCATAAACCATGACAGAGTGACTCGATATCTGGTGAGATCATTGACTCGAGAATGATTGCCATGTACTACTCACTATCGTAAAAATATTGCATCGTAATCGCTAGAATACCATCAAATTGCATTGTTGCTCATCGTGGACAGTGGTATAATTTCACTGAGATTCAGCTGCATGCGCAGATGAATTACAGATTTCCTATGTTCGTACGGAGGACTACATGCGTAAATCCACAGTCTACACGCTGGTCGTCATGGTTATTGCAGCCATGATTTTGCCAGCATGTGGTGGTGCCGCCACCACCGCAGCCGCCTGTAAGGCCGGCTTGGTCACCGACGTTGGCAAGATCAACGACGGCACCTTCAACCAGTATGCCTACGACGGTCTCAAAAAGGCCGAGAAGGATCTGGGCATCGGCACCAAGTACATCGAGACCCAGGCACAGACCGACTATGGCAAGAACATTCAGGCGCTCGTCGACCAGAAGTGTGAAGTCATCGTCGCCGTCGGCTTCATGATGGGTGATGCCATCAAGGAAGCATCTGCCAAGTTCCCAGAGACCAAGTTCGCCATTGTCGACTTCGCCTACGACCCAACCATTGCCAACGTGCGTGGATTGGTCTTTGCCGAAGACCAGGCTGGCTACATGGCTGGCGCACTGGCCGCATCGATGTCGCAGAGCGGCACCATTGCAGCCGTCGGTGGTATCGAAATCCCACCAGTCCAGAAGTTCCTCAAGGGCTACGAAGCCGGTGCGAAGTCGATCAAGGCCGACATCGCTGTCAAGACGGTGTACATCGACAGCTTCACCGACCGTGCCCGTGGTGCTGAAGCAGCCAAGAGCTTCATGGCCGAAGGCGCTGACGTGATCTTCGGAGCCGGCGGTCAGACCGGTTCGGGTGGCATTGCAGCAGCCGCAGAGGCCGGTGCATTCGTTATCGGCGTCGACCAGGACGAGTTTGTCACCACCTTCCAGAATGGTGCAGCACCAGGGTCAGACAAAATCATTTCGAGCGCCATGAAGCGTGTCGATCAGGCAGTGTTCTTGACCATCAAGGACGTCGTCGACGGCAAGTTCACCCCGGGCGTTTCGGTCTATGACGCATCGAACGGCGGTATCGGGTTGGCATCGTTCAACAAGGCTGACGGTTCGATTTCGGCCGAAGTCAAGACCAAGATGGAAGAAATTCTCAAGGGCTTGTCCGATGGTTCAATCACCACCGGCGTAACCCTGAACTAGTTTCGTTCCAATGGCCCGCGTGTTGACTCCAGTGGAGTCACACGCGGGTTTTTTGTTTGTGTGCCCTCGCGCAGGACGCGTACGCACTGCATAACCACCGCTGATAGGTCATGCACCGTCTGCGACCCAGCAAACACATCGAGATCAAAGCGGTGCGCCACTGGGGGTATCTGATGGAGAAAATACAAATCGATGAGCTGATCTACCCCCGCACTACGAAACAAATGCCACTCATCGCGCAACACATTTGTCCGTGCACGCAACGTATCGGCGTTTGGCACATCTCCGTAGGCACGCAAAATCCCACCAAAGATATCAAGCATCATGGGCATATATTTGTACCCGCCGGTGACATGGATAAACTGAATTCCGCGTTCGATATGCATTAATGCACCGGGTACATCGCCCAACACAAAGCAGAGCATCGCTAACCGTGCATGACATTGCAGACGGTGAATAATCTGATTTGATTCTTCGTAGTGTGCAAGGGCGCGCAGCAAATCTTGCCTCGCACCGATGTAATCGCCGATGGTCAGGTAGATTGCCCCGCGCACCCGCAACGCATCGACATACCACTCGGGTAAGTAAGCGCGCTCGAAAACCGACAGACTTTCGTTGATGGTTCGCAACGCGTCTGTCTGTTCACCACCAAAATTGAGTACATCCGCACGATACATCAACACACGTCCGTGCCACTCAGCGCTGGTAGGGTGTGAGAATTGTTGCTCGGCTTTTTCTAAATGGTGCAACGACTTCTGGTACTGTTGATCTCCACTGCGCTGGATAAAGTTGTACGTCGATCCGACCTGGGAGACCCGGGTCTGTGCAATCGCGATATCATCTGCACGGAGCATTGCACTATGTAACGCTGCTTTGAAATGGACATGTGCGCGTGGGAATTGGCCATTGATACCAAACAACTCACCGAGGATGCGTTGCAAAACACTAAAGCTCATGTGCTCCTCAGGCAACTGCCACAGACAGCTCTCAACAACAGCGATTGCCTTTGCGATGTGACCATGCCGCACAATGGATATACTCCAACGCGTGATAACCCCAGCAGCGCGTACGGCATCGCCGCCGTTGATGAGCAATTGTGTCAGTGCCAAAATGGTAGGCAGATCGCTCTGAAGATCTAGGTATTCTCGTTGTGTCGGCGTCAACGTATCGTGTGGGTCATGCGATTCAGAGAGCGCTCTCGCCAATCGCTCCATGATGTCTGCACGGCGTACGGCAGACACTGTCTCTGAAAGTGCACCCCGGACGGTGTGTTGCACCGTCACGACGTCTGTCATGCCATGCAAGAGAATGACGAACCCTCCTGATTGCAAGACGCGCAACGTCACGGTCAGTTCGTACGCAGTCTGGTCTATGAGCTGTGTACTCATGGCTTTCAGCAGATGGATGGGAACGTCAATGTCAAGACAAAGCAAAACTTCGAGTACCGCACGGGCAGTGTGACCAAGCAATGGGAGTGCATCCGCCCCGAGATTTTGCATTTCGAATGTGGGTTGTGGTGCAACTGATTGGAGCAGATTCAACGTCGCGAAACGAATATGGAGGGGGTTCCCTTTCGTTTGCCCTCGAATAGCTCTTACCAGTGTATTGCTCACCGGTGGCGCGCCAAACTCTACCGCTGTCCGCTGCACCAGAATAGCCGCAGCCGAATCATCAGTGTCCCACGGGAGTTCAGACAATTGGAACACCACAAAAGGCGCATAGTCAGTATCGCGGACACTCGCACTCGTCGTACACACACAAATCAACTGCGGGAGCTCGACGCTGAGATACCGAACCAAATGGTGCACGGTCAAGTGCTCGGAATCACGAACATTATCAATGACAATGTATGCATAATGGTTCTGGAGGAACTGTTTGACCCGTAATGCACTTACTTGATTTTCAATGGACAATAGCTGAAGCGTCTCGCACAATGCATCATGAAACTCCGTCAGAGACCTGATTGTTCGCGCATCGAGAAAGTATGTTGGAGCACCGCGTTCGAGTGCGAGCCGGCGCATGACTTCGACTGCAACCGCGGTCTTTCCAATACCAATCGCACCCGTAATGATGCACGATGACCGATGTCGAACATTCCTCAACAGTAGTTCAACGACACGCTCACGACCGATGACCGCCTCGTCCCAATGCTGCATGCTCAAACCATATGCTGTTAACGCGGAATTCCATATGTGACGACTCACAAAACTCCGGAAGTAGCCAACCAAACTCACGGGGACGCGCATCACATTGACAAAATCAAGGAGCTCCTCGGCTGAAAGAATCGACACGTCGTAGCGGTAAATGATACGTATAAATGCTTGAAACGCAGGCACAGACAACGTTGTGTCACGCTCTGGGCGGGTTGTCATGCAATCATCGAATTGTGCTCGACTCATCGGAAAACCGTTTTTGGCGAGCGCAGCAACAATATCCACTACACCAATTTTGTGTGGCCTGAGCCGTGCAAGTACGAGCCGCATCAACGCGTTGATCCGCTTCTTGTCAAATACCATCATGGGCAATGCGTGCTGCTGATCTTTGTGTGTCATATGCGGTAGCCTACGAAGAACGTTGTATGGGTAGTTTGCATCAGTATTTATCGATTATAAATCAGAATGCACGCGCGAATCCGAATGTCACCGTTCAGCCATTGCACACTTCCATTGGTAACTTAATGTGCTCTCGGGCAAGACCAACACAACACCGTGTGTCACGCTCTCGGATGTGGCTTTTTTATAAAATCTATCTAATTTGGGCTTTTTGTAAAAGGATGTATACTATTAGCACAGCACACCATTGTCCAAGCAATTTCGTCGCAAATCGACGTAAATTTTCCGTGTATTTCACTGCTGTGCGGTTACTATCAGAATATCAATAACATTAAGGCCTCACCATGAACGCCAAACTGCATAAATCTGCTCTGCTTGTGATGTTGTGTGTCATTCTCCTGGCAATTAGTATCACGATAGTGCAAGCAGGACATCGGACGAGTGTCGTTGACCGCATGCAACAAGCACAAGGGATTGCTGCGTTAAGCGGGCAATACGAATTCCGAACAAACATTACGCAGACGAGCAACTATGCTCCATCTATAACAAACTATGGTCGACCGAGTCGCATCGACGAACTCGTGGTGACAGGCGCAATCAACGAATCGAAGCAAACGAGCAGCCTGAGTGTTGCAAATCAACACGGCTTGTTGCTTGAGATTAGACACGAACAAGGGCGAACGTATTCACGCCAACCCGGTGGCACATGGCAAGCAGGGAACAGCCTGGCGTCTGCAGGAATCATCAACAGCCTGAACTTCATGTCCGGAATCACGCATGCGACGGTCGATGCAAAAAACGAAAACAGCTACAACTTTGATTTCAACGGTGCCGCATTTGTCGACCACTTTGCACGGCTGCTCAAGGCTGATGCAGCACGGGGTGTATCGTACAACCAAGAATGGCACGCAATTGCACAATCTGCGACGTTCCGCAAAGCAACCGGGGATGGC